>JBEBDG010000211.1:0-4293 GCA_041157165.1 Bacteroidota bacterium | reverse complement strand
GGTAATTCTCTAAAAAAGACCAGGCCAGTATAAATAAATCTACCTTTTCCATATTTAATGAATGCTATATTTCCTTTATCAGGGGATTCATTAGGATCATTGAAAATCAATGGAAATTCCACCTTTTCCGACTCACTTACGGCATTATAGATACTTCTTTCTTGGATCCATTGTTCGAAATCTTTTTCAGTAATTTTATTTGGAAAGTTTAAAATTTCATGTTGAGGGATAGCGAAAGTTGGTTTTGCATCCTCCAGAGTAATTCTATTTCTTGTGATGCTGATTGGCTCAGGTGCCATTTCAGCTTTCATCGGTCCTAAATTACTGGAGGTATTATATTGAACAACATAATTACCTCCATTTTCGATATACTTCATCAAATCTCTATAAACATTGTTTCCTAAATAATCCAAGGTATTATATGCCCTGATTCCGGTAACCACCGCATCAAATCGTTTCAAATTATCATAAGTTAGATTAGATTCATTAAGAAATTCAACTTGATAGCCTAATTCTTTGATAGCTTCAGGCACTCGATCACCTGCCCCCTTGATATAACCTATTAATTTTCCAGATTTTTTAATATCTGTATGAACAATTTCAATACTCGCCGGTGTGAAATAATTTTGTTCAGGGATATGGTCATAAGCAATAGTATGTTGTTGCAAAGAATCTGTCCATGAATTTGTTCCTTGTTTAAATTTAACTTTTATTCCAATGGATTGTTTTTCAGAATTTCCCAATTGTTTTTCTGAAATATTTAAACTGACATTGATTTTATCTCCGTTTTTTAAAGTTCTTTCATTTGAATCAGCATAAAGAATCTGATTATTTTTGTCTAGTATTTCCAATCCGTTTATACGAGTTGTACTCAAGGACTGAATTGCTACCTCTACGGTTTTTGTACTTTTCGAACCTTTTGGAATTACTATTAAATTTGGATTTAAACTGATAGAAGTTTTTGGAGTAAAATGGATGGGTTGTAAAATTTCTCCTTTAACCGGATCAATCGTTTGTGTTTTGATTGGTCTTGCCAATTGAAAATGTTCTCCAAATAAATCAAAACTAAGTTCAACTTCCAGAGCGGGGTCTACATCGGCCTGTCCAATTTTCATTGGATTTTCATTGGCAAAAAATCCAACACTTCTTGGTTTAGCTAACCAATAGGCCTGTGTAATGTCTTGATTTGCTTTAGCAGTATGATACCAAATGATTTTTTGATATGGTTTCCAGGTTGAAATCAAGGTATCTTTTTGATTAATTTTTAAATGTATATTTTGAACAGGAATAGCTGTTCGAATGATCAATTCTGTTCTTACTTTTATTGGATCACCGATAGCGATAGCACCATTATTGGTAGTGCCTGCCACATAGATGACTCCAGCTTTCAAGATCCAATCATCAATTTGTTTTAGTTTTTTTGCTTTCCAAAACGGATTTTCTAATTTAGAAACTAGTTTTCTAACTTCAATTAAAGAAGAAATAGATGCTTCAGGTTTTTCAAATTGATAATTTTTTAAGATATCATCTAATTTAGAATCAATGATTTGTCCACCCAATACTCGATTCCAACTAATATCTACTCCGTCATAAATAGTTAATTTTGGGGCATCTCCTTTTAAAGTTTGGAAATATTCAGTAGCGTTGCCTCTTTCCATACCAACTCCAAAACCCTGACTCTTATGTTGTGATCTGGAAAGAGCAGCCAATTCCCCAGTAGACATTCCTAATGCTGGCAAATAATTTCCGATTGGAACTTTGAATTGATCTTCTGAAATTGTTGAGTTGCCGCCAAATCGAAACGTATTCCAAAGTAGTCTTTTGGCTTGCCAAACATCAAGTCCATTTTTTAATTGATCAGGAAATCGGTTAGGATCTGCTGCTGCAGAGAAGGCTTCAATAGCTAATACTGAAGAGGCAGAGTGTTGGCCATGACCTGCGCGAGCATCTGGCGGAAATCGAGTAAAAATAATATCTGGTTTTGTTTTTCGAATGACATAAACTAGATTGGATAGAATCAGTTCTTTATTCCAAATTCGTAAAGCTTCGTCTGTTGATTTTGAAAATCCAAAATCAATTGCTTGAGAAAAAAATTGATTTGCACCATCTAATCTTCTGGCCGCCAATAATTCTTGAGTGCGAATAAGTCCCAAGGCAATTCCCTGCTCATCTCCAATGAGGTTTTGTCCGCCATCACCTCTTGTACAGGAGAAATAGTTGGTTTCCCAATGTTGATCTCTTGCAAACCAAGTAAGCATATTGGTACTTTCATCATCGGGATGTGCTGCAACATGCAAAACAGTTCCTAGGGTTTTTATGGCTTTTAAATCTTCAAACAATTGCGAAGAATTGGCCTGTTGTGACCAAGAAAAATGTGGTAATAATAAAATTAAAATGAGTCCTATTTTTTTCATAAATTTTTAATCTTCCCAATTATCAGTTCTAAATAAATTTAAAGGTAATCCTTCCTTTGAAAAAACGTTTGGCATGGCATCATTTTCGAATCCATAGCGTACTGCCACCGGATTCGGCACTTCTTTAGACCAAACCACCATGGCATTTTTCTCTAATTTTGATTCCGCTGGATAGAATTGACGATTTTCTCCAGCGATATATAAGTGACTTACCGATTCTCCATTTTTCAAAACCAACTTATCACCTACTTCCTTGAAATAAATTTTTATTTTATTTTTTACAATCTCATGGCGATCATATTTTGGATAGAGAATGGGTCCTGCTTCTTTTCCATAAACTTTAACAAGAGCCAAATTGGCAAATCGATTAGCCACTTCTTTTTTCAAATTTGGATGAATATCTTTGATGTTATCTACTAAATCACTTAAAACAACCATAGCCGTTTGAGGTGTTTGAAGTGATTGTGTTTGTTGTTCTCTTAATTTAGCACCAAGTCCTTTTGCATATCCAGCATATGGGGCTATCTGAGCAAAATAAAATGGGAATTCTTTACCAAAAGCTGATCTCCAGGATAGTATTAGGCGGTTCATTAGCTGAGCATAGGTTGAATAATTATCCACATTACTTTCTCCTTGGTACCACAATGTACCCGCTATATTAAAATTTTTGATTGGATGAATCATGGCATTATAGTTATCTCCAGCAATACTAGACCACCAATTATATGTTTTTAGTTTTTTGGAACTGGCAAATAGGTCTGGATTATTGGTGATTTCTTCTTTGGGTACCCAAACTTCTGCCGGAGTCCCTCCCCAATTAGAATTGATGAGTCCAATTGGGATATTTAAGGTTTGGTGTAATTTTTTTCCAAAAAAATAACCAATTGCAGAAAAGTTTTTCATATCGTTTGGATTACAAACAACCCAACGAGCCTTTACATCTTCTTGAGGAAATTCAGAAACGGTTTTAGGAATGTAAAAAAATCGTAGACCATCAAAATTGGCATTAGGCATTTCATCTAAGGCTTCTTTCAGGTTTTTACTTCCACTCCATTCCATATTACTCTGACCTGAGAGTAACCAATTTTCACCAAAGACAATGTCGTTTAATTGAACGGGTTTTCCTTCAGATAGAAAGGTTAACTGGTGTTTACCTCCAGCTTTAGGGGTTTGTAAATCTATTACAAATTTACCGTATCGAGCTTCTGTTTTGTAGGTTGTAGTATCCCAGTCTGATTTAATTGAAACCTTTTCATTGGGGTTGGTTGTCCAACCCCAAATTTTCACTTTTGCATTTTGTTGTAAAACCATATGGTCTCCAATAATAGCTGGCAACATAATATCTGCCTGCAAACCTAATGGAACTAAACCCAATAGTAATCCAAATATTTTGTTTTTCATATTATACTTTTAAACTTTCTCTACTCCATGGTTTACGGTATTCCCTTGCTAATAAAGCAGTAGCCTCAGGGTCATTTTTTACCACTTTAAGTACGGGGTCATATACTATAGGGCGACCGATTTTCATCGACACATTAGCTAAAATACAACTAGCAGTGGAAATATGACCTTCTTCAATATCTGCAATTGGTTTTTTGTTTTGATCAATTGCAGCTAAAAAATCTAACATATGTAAACGAGTGGCAGGAGCAGCATTCAGTTCAATACGATCTTCAGTATTATCTTCTGGATATTTTTCTTTTTCAAAAACGCAATCAAAATGAATTTTTTCTGCTTTCGGATCCATTGGATTGAAATCAGCACGCATTGTTGAAATTTTCAATGTTCCTTTTTCACCATAAATAATAACTGACCAAGGATAATCTGGGTCTGGTGCAGATCCCCAAGTGCGATGATTCCATACACAATTGAGTCCATC
>JBEBDG010000210.1:0-4325 GCA_041157165.1 Bacteroidota bacterium | reverse complement strand
TAAATAACACAGTATTTCCCATTATTAAAGCTGGAATTAAGGTGGTAAAGGTTTCATTCAATGGATAATTGAATGGACCCATACATAAAACAACACCAAGAGGAGACCTACGAACTTGACCAATAATTCCTTCCTCTATTAAAAAGGTGGATGATGTTCTGTCAATATCTTTTAAAGCTCCAACAGTATCATAAATGTACTGTACTGTTCGATCAAATTCTTTTTGCGAATCAGCTAAAGATTTTCCAATTTCCCACATCAATAATTTGACAACCTCATCTCTTTTCTGAATCATTTTTTGTGTAAATTTTTCTACACATTCAATACGTTGTGAAACAGTCATAGATGGCCATTCTCCTCTACCATTTGAATAGGCTTTTACTCCAGCATACAAAACTTCCATTGCATCAGTTGCATCAGTAATAGGATAGGAGCCAATTCTTTTTTGTTCAAATCCTTTTGCCGTTTTTATGTAAATAGGTGACCAAACGTCCTGCGTTTTGCCATTCCATTTTCTCATTTCACCATTTACCAAATATTCTCTTTGTTCAATGGGATTATCTAATTCAAATTCCTTTGGAATTGAACCTTCGCTTGGAAATAATTTTTCTAAATCACTCGATTGCATAATTGTTCTTTTGTTGACACAAATTTCAAACTTTTGTATTATTTGACGTTTAAATCAACTAGTTTATTTAATAAATTAAATGAAATATAAAAATAATACAAAAACTTTATACTTGTAATCGTTTACGGAATTATTTTACTTGCCAATTTTCATTTTTTAATTTCAATATAACCATTGAAAGTAAGGCAAGTAATGCTGAAATGAAGAAAGGAATAGGAATATTATTGTCCTCTCCCTGAAAGATGTATCCGCTAAAATATGCTCCAATTCCGATACCCGTTTCCAAGGCAATATACATGGTGGCCATGGCTCTTCCCATATGTTTCGGATCACCTAAATCATTTGTCCATGCTGCCAAGGTTGGGGTGTTAAATCCCCAAGATATGCCATAAAATATAGCCGAACCAATAAGTGTATACGAATTTGCCGGAACAACCAATAAAAACATGCCAATGGTTAATGATAAACAAGAATAAAAAATGATAGGAGCCCTGCCGTATTTGTCTGATGATTTTGAAAATAAAAAACGAATTACTATCGATGCAATTGTATAAATACTGAAATATAAACCTTTATTTGTCCATCCAATGCGTGTCGATAGATGCGGTACTAAGGTTAATACGGGTCCTGATGAAAAAGAAATCAAAAGCATTAACCAAAAAACACGTGAGACCTTTGGTTCATAAACATCTTCCCATTTGATTTTTAATAAATGAAATGAAAATTTTCTCTTCATCGTTTTTGGAAGTGTTTCTTTCAATCGCAATAAAATTAAGATTGAAAATAAAGCAAAAACTCCTGAAATATAAAACATTAGATCTACACCAAAAGTATTGGCAATATGGCTTCCAATGGCAGGTCCTATCGACATACCTGTTGCGGTAAATATTCCCAAGGTTCCTTGTGCTTCTCCTCTGCGATCTTCAGGAATTACATCTGCAACATAGGCTGCTGTGGCAGTTGGTTTAGTTCCAGTAGACATTCCGTGTAAAAATCGCAGTAGTAAAAATCCCCAAACACTATGCACCAATGTATATAAACCGCTTATTAAAAAACATACAATGGAGCCAAGCGCCATAATGGGAACTCTACCAATATGATCAGTAAGTTTACCAGAAAAGGGCCTACTTAGGCCTGCCGTTAAAGTGAAAAGAGATATAATAAATCCGATATACTCTTTACCACCCATAGAACCTAAATAGTCCGGTAATTCAGGAATAATCATTGAAAAACTCGCAGAAAAAAGAAAATTACTGCTGCACAATAACCAAAAAGGCAAATCATAAATTGATTTTTCTTTGGCAGAAATCATATCTCTTCTTCTAAAAGTTGATTGATTTCTTTTTTATTTAAACTCATTAAAAACGAGGGCAATAGAATTAAATTACAAACCATAGCCATCAAAAGAGTTATAGAAACTAATATACCTAAGGCTTGAGTCCCTTTGAAAGTAGAAGCTGTGAAAATAAAAAATCCGAAAAATAAGATCATAGCCGTATAAAACATGGAAACCCCTGTATTTTGAATGGTTAACCGAACAGACCTTTTGATATCCAGTGCATTTTTTAAATATTCCTCCTTGTACCGTGTTAAAAAATAAACAGTTCCGTCACTTGAAATTCCAAAAGCAATTGAAAAAATTAGAATAGTACTTGGTTTTAAGGCAATTTGAAATAAACCCATTAGACCTGCAGTGATAATAATTGGAATTAAACTAGGCAATGTACTAATAATAACCATTTTCCAACTTCTAAAAAGAAAGGCCATGAGAATACAAATCAGTACAATGGCTGTAATTGTACTTTCAATTAAATTGATTTGTAAATAATCATTTTGAAAACTATTGATAACAGCGTTACCAGTAATATCTGCTTTAAATGCCTTTGAATCATTAGATGCTAAAATTTCTCCTGTTTCAGAATCAGTTCTAAAGATAGAATCTACCTTTGGTTGGATAATTTGGTATAATTCTTTTGTTCGAACAGTTCCTGCATCTTTCATTTGGAAACTAACTCTTGTAAATCTACGATCCTTATCAATAAAGCCAGCAAATAAATTATTTCTACCATTTAAGCTACTTTGAAAATCTTTTAATTTGGATAATTCATCAATACCAGGAAGTATAAAATATTTGGGGTCACCTCCTCTGTATACTTGATATAAATATTTAGTTGCCGTGAGAATAGATAAACCTTGGGTAAATTCAGGGTATTTAGCTATCAATTTTTCTGTTTTTTTAATCTTTGATAAAACATCAGTGCTAAGGGCTCGACCAGGTTTTTGAGCATCAATATTTATTTCAAATGGCATCACGCCTTTGAATTTATTTTCAATGAATTTTAAGTCTGTATAAATGGCATTATCCTGTGGTAAATCGTCTACAATATATCCAATAGCCTCAATTTTAGTAATTCCATAACACGCTATTGCGATCAAAATACCTACAAAAGAATAAATGTAGGTCCTGTGGTGAAAAACCCAATATTCAATTTTAGTTAAGACCCCAGTAACTTTTTTACTTTCAAAATGAGCTAAATCTTTTTCCTGAGGAACTGCTAGGTAACTAAAAAAGATAGGAATAAGTAATAAGGAAACCAAAAAAGTAATCATAACATTCAATGATGCTACGATACCAAATTCTACCAATAAAGCCGAACCCGTAAAGGCAAATACGCCGAAACCAATGGAGGTAGTTATATTAGCTAAAAATAGGGTTCTTCCTACTTTACTAGCACTTTCTTTCAAGGAATGATATTTGTCCTTCGTGACCATGTATGTTTCATGGTACTTATTTAAAAGAAAAATTACATTTGGAACACCAATAATTACAATTAATGGAGGTATCAATCCAGACAATAAAGTTATTCTATAATTAAAAAGCACGATGGTCGCTAGCGAAGCAATAATACCAATTACGATGACAATCAATGCAAAAAATACAACTTTAATGGAACGGAAAAAATAGAATAGAATGATTGAGGTTACTAAAATGGCTAATCCTAAAAAAATGAATAATTCATTAGTCACCTGAGAGGTTAGTTCTGTTCGGATGTAAGGCATTCCTGAAAAATGTAAAATATTTCCAGTTTCTTTTTGATAAACATTACCCAATGCCTTGATTTGTTTTACTAACGTAATTCTTCCTTTATCATTGATCGTTTTTTGATCTAAAGTAACCATCATTAAATGGGTGGAAAAATCTTCAGTAAATAAAAAATTTGTATAGATAGGTAATTTTTCTAATTTACTTTTTAGGCCATCTAAATTACCTTGATTAATTTCATTTGAGGCATTCCAAATAGTTCTGGTCTTAAATGTTTTATCTAAACTATCGATATATACTTCGGGAATATTGGACAGGGATAGAACATTTTTAATCCCTTTTTTAGTACGAATGGAATCATGTAATTCTTTCCATTTTGTAAATTCATTAGGACTAAATAAGGCCTTATTATCAAGACCAATTACAATGACACTACCATCTTCACCATATTTCTTTTTAAAATTTTCATATAATTGAAATCTTGGATCTGTTTTAGGTAATATTTTTGCTAATTCATAGCTCAATTCAATTTTGGAGGCAACAATTCCTAATCCAATCGTGCAAATAGCAATTATTAAAATAATTTTGATTTTATTAGCTAATATTCCCTCACCAATTCTTGACCAAAATTTATCCATTTGCCTGTTGTTTGTT
>JBEBDG010000209.1:0-4333 GCA_041157165.1 Bacteroidota bacterium | reverse complement strand
GCCTCCTGAATTGCTTTTTCCAAAATGTGAATTACATACATTAATTCACCTCTAACATAAATATAGGATGTATTTGCCCCCAAGGCAAAAGAAGAAACTATCATTCCTTCAATTAGGGTATGGGGCGTTTTAGCCATCAAATAATGATCTTTAAACGTGCCCGGCTCCGATTCATCGGCATTACAAACTAAATAACGAGGTACTCCTTCAGGTTTGGCTAAAAATGACCACTTCATTCCAACCGGAAATCCGGCACCACCTCTACCACGTAAACCCGATTTTTTTACTTCTTCTGTAATTTCATCAGGAGTCATTTTTTTCAAAGCCTTTGTAACTCCTTTATATCCACCGTGCTTGATAAAAACATCAATATTATCAATATTCGGGACATCAATATGTTCGGTTAATATTTTCATCCTCGCTTATTTTCCTAATTCATCTATGATTTGATCAACCTTCTCTTTCGTTAGGTTCATAAAATATTTTTCTCTAATTTGAAAAACAGGACCCCAACCGCAAGCAGCTAAACATTCTACTTCTTTCAAGGTAAATTTACCATCTGCTGTTGTTTCTCCTGTATCTATACCTAGGCGCTTTTTCAAATAATCGTATACTTCTACTCCGCCCATTAAACAACATGGACCCGTACGACAATATTCGATCACATGCTCTCCAACGGGTTCCAAATGAAACATGGTATAAAAAGTTGCCACCTCATAAACCTCTACAGGCTGAATTTTCAATAATTCTGCAACATAATCCATTACCTCTGGTCGCATCCATTTCCACTCGGCTTGAGCTAAGTGAAGAATAGGCAAAAGTGCAGACTTTTGTTTTCCTTCAGGATAACGGGCAATTATTTTTTTAACTAATTCTAATGTCTCTGCCGGAAAGGCAACCTGTTTTTTCGCTTCCATCCAATTATACTATGTATCTAATTCACCTGCTATAACATTCATAGATGACATTGTCACGATCGCATCTGACAAAGTCGTACCTTTTATCATTTCAGGAAATGCCTGATAATAAATGAAACATGGCCTTCTAAATTTCAATCGATAAGGACTGCGACCACCGTCTGAAACAAGATAAAAACCCAATTCACCATTTCCTCCCTCTACTGAGTGATATACCTCACCAACAGGTGCATCAATTTCTCCCATTATAATTTTGAAATGGTAAATCAATGCCTCCATATTTTTATACACATCTGTCTTATCTGGCAAATAATAATGAGGAGCATCTGCATGGTAAGGACCCTCAGGCAAATTTTTCATGGCCTGGTCTATGATTCGCAAACTTTGCCACATTTCTTCCTGACGAACCATGAAACGATCATAGGTATCTCCTTTGGTGCCTACAGGTACTTCAAAGTCAAAATCCTCATAGGAAGAATATGGATTCATCACACGTACATCGTAATCAATACCAGCAGCACGTAAATTAGGACCTGTAAATCCATAATTCAAGGCTCTTTCTCCTGAAATCCCCCCTACATTTTGGGTACGATCCATAAAGATTCTATTACGCATCACTAATCCTTCAAATTCTTTTAAAGCTTTTGGTAATTCAGCCAACACTTTATTTATTTTTTCAATGGCAACAGGAGAAAAATCTCTTTCCATACCACCAAAACGACCCATATTAGTCGTTAATCTTGCTCCGCAAAGTTCTTCATAAATTTCGTAGATAAACTCCCTCCACTGAAAAACATACAAAAAACCTGTAAGAGCACCTGTATCAACTGCCAATACGGAATTACAAATGATATGGTCTGCAATTCTAGCAAGTTCCATTAAAATAACTCGCATGTATTGTGCACGCTTTGGCACTTCAATCCCTAATAACTTTTCTACCGTCATGTGCCATCCCATATTATTGATTGGAGCGGAACAATAATTCATTCGATCTGTTAAGGTAGTGATTTGATACAATGGCCTTCTTTCTGCAATTTTTTCAAAGGCTCTGTGAATATACCCAACTGTTTGTTCAGCATCGATGATTGTCTCACCATCCATTGTCAAGATATTTTGAAAAATACCATGTGTGGCAGGATGAGTTGGACCAAGATTCAATGTGGTTAATTCATTGACATAAGGACCACTTTTTTTTGTATGATCAATCCCAACATTAGGATTATTTACTAAGGCTATTTCGGACATATTTAATGGAGTCTATCTACCGAATAATTCATCTATTTTATCATGGCGAGTCGCATCTTCCAATGGATACTCTTTTCGTAATGGATGATAATCCATCTCGTCAACGTTCAATATGCGGGTCAAATTTGGATGCCCATCAAAAATAATACCATAAAAATCAAAAGCTTCACGCTCCATCCAATTGGCAGTGGCATATAAACCAGTTATGGTTGGAAAAACAGGATTTTCAATTGGCGCATAGGCTTTTATCCATAAACGTACATTGTTTTCCAAACTATGTAAATGATAGACGACACCTAATTCTTGCCCTTTGGCTTCTGGAAAATGAATTCCAGCCAAATCTGTTAAAAATTGAAATTTAAAACTTGCATGCTGGTACAAATAATGCATTAAAGGAACAATTGTATCTACACCTACTGTAACCTGCAAAATTCCATGCGATTCACCAATACCATAAATAGAATGTTCTCCAAAATGTTTTTGAAGATCTTCTACGATTTGTTGATTCATATTCTCCATGTGTGACTATTCAATTCCGTAAGATGCCAACAATTCTTTATATTCAGGAGTATGTCTTCTACGAGTCGACTCATTTTTAGCCAATTCTTGAATTTGCATGAATCCTTCTAAAATTTGCTCTGGTCGAGGAGGACATCCTGGTACATAAACATCCACAGGTATAACACGATCAATTCCTTGCAAAACTGAATAAGTGTCAAAAATTCCACCTGAACTTGCACAAGCACCAACTGATAAGACCCATCTTGGTTCTGCCATTTGAAGATACACTTGCTTTACAACTGGAGCCATTTTTTTAGCTATAGTACCCATCACCATCAATACATCAGCTTGGCGAGCAGAGAAACTCATACGCTCAGAACCAAAACGAGAAATATCATAGTGGGATGCCATTGTCGCCATGAACTCAATCCCGCAACAAGAAGTTGCAAAAGGCAATGGCCACAAAGAATTTGATCTAGCCATTCCCACTAAATGATCTAAACTAGTGGCAAAAAAGCCTTGACCCTCAATTCCCGGAGGAGCTTCTACTACTTGAACACTTGAATTACTCATAATATTTATCTAAGCTATAACCAACATATAAGAGAAACTTTCTATTTCTCCCACTTCAAAATTCCCTTCTTGATAACGTAAACAAAACCTGCCAACAACAAACCCATGAAAACTGCCATTTCCCAGAAACCAGTCCAAGACAAAGCTTTGAAGTTCACGGCCCAAGGATACATGAAAACAATTTCAATATCAAACAAAACGAATAGAATCGCCACTAAAAAGTATTTAATGGAAATTGGTGTTCTAGCATCACCTTGAGCTTCAATTCCACATTCAAACACCTCATCTTTCAATTTTGTACTTCTTCTAGGACCAAGGATATGCGTAACTATCATGGTAAACACAATAAAACCCAAGGCAGCGGCCAACTGAACAAATATTGGCAAAAAATCAGAAGGTTGATAATTCATATAAATCTATTGTAAAATCAAGATGCAATTTACTCACTAAAATCCAAATTAGAATAGTTTTTTATTAAAAATACTTCGTTTTTCCTGGAACCGCCGTTGGATAGATTCCATTCTCATCTGGCTTCAGTGGCATATCTGCATCCCAAGTGAAATTTTTAGGCGCTAAACTTAATCCAGATTGGATTGCCATGTCCCATTCTATCACCTGACCAGAATAGGTAGCCATGCGCCCTAATATGGAAGTCATCGTAGAATAAGCACCATTTTCAGCATCTGAAAATTTATAATTTCCGGCAGCCACAGTGGCCCAAAGTTCATCGTGTTCGGTTTGATATGGATTATTTTCTAACTTACTTTTATCATACGAAAATTTTAAATTCCCTTTGGAATCAGACATTTTTGCTTCGTCAAAAACGACTTTCCCTTTGGTTCCTATCAACATCTCGTCAACTTTTGTCCAAGTACCTGGTATGTGTCTACATTGACTATTTAAAATGGTACCATCTGCATATTCAAATTCAACGATATGGTGATCAAAAATTTCTCCATAATTTTTACCATTTCTAACTTCCCTACCTCCTGTTCCTCTTGCTTTAATTGGATAACTATTTTTTGCCCAATTGATAACATCAATATTATGAATATGTTGTTCAGTAATATGATCTCCACATATCCAATTAAAGTAAT
>JBEBDG010000208.1:0-4374 GCA_041157165.1 Bacteroidota bacterium | reverse complement strand
AATTTTTTAATAAAAAATACTAGAAAATCTTAAAATTTTAAAATTATATCTTAATAAAAAACAAAAATAAAATTAAAAGATTATTCATAAATTGCACATATGAAGTCAATCTTCAAACCAATAAAAGTGAATTTAATTAAAAAACGTTTCCTAAAAGGATTGATTTTTTTATTAATACCGATAGTATCCAATTCTCAGAATTTGGGTGATGAAACTTATGGGATTGCTTCCTTTTATTCCAATCATTTTTACAATAAAAAAACAGCAAATCAAGAAATACTTAAAAAGAAAGAGTTAACAGCTGCTCATAAGTATTTACCATTTAATTGTTTAGTTGAAGTCATTAATTTACAAAATAAGAAATCCATCATTGTTCGCATTAATGATAGAGGTCCTTATAGAAAGGGAAGAATTATTGATTTAACCGAAATTGGAGCCAGAAAACTAGGAATTAAAAAAGTAGGACTTTCAAAGGTTAAACTAAAAATTGTCGGTTTTGAAAAAGAATTAATGTTAATTCCTTATAATCACCTAGTTTTAGAAGGAAATCCAAGATTTTCAAGAAAATTTTACCAAAAAACAAAATTAAAATATCGAAAAAAATATCGCTTAAAAAAGCGTATTAGAAATAAAAAATATCTTAAAAAGAAATCAAAAAATATCAAAAAGAAAAAGGTAAAGAAATAGAACAATTAAAAATTCTATTTCATTGACTTTTCATAAAATTCGATAAAATTCTTTATATCTTCTACGGCAATCCTTTTAACTATAATATTTTTTTTATCATCTAATAGATAAACTACTGGAGTTGAATAAACGTCAAAAGTTTTAAGGAAGTCCGTGTAATATTCTTCTTTACCAGTATTCTTATTTTTATGAATATCTATTCCATTATAAAAATCACCTATCTTAAATTCGGTAATAAATTTTTTCCATTTATCTTTTTCACGAACTATTGAAGCAGCAAAAACAGAAATTCCTTTAGTTTTAAAATAATTCTTTTGTGCAACCAATTTAGGGGTTTCTTGCCTGCAATGACTACATTCTGGATCATACAAAAAGACCAAGGTGTATTTCCCAGGAATGGTATTAGTCGTAATTAGTTTACCTTCTGGATTTGTTAAATACATTTCTGGGAATTTTTTTCCGATCAATAATGGCTTTATAATTTTTACTCTTTCTTTCAATTGACGAACGGTAGACGTATCCCATAACTCTGGTTCACCGATGTAATATTTTTCAGCCATATGAACAAAAGCAGCCTCAGTTCCAACGATTTTTGAATTTTCGTAATTATTGGCAATTTTATATATAATATACTTTCGAATATCAGTTTGTTTAACTTTCCCTAATAATTTATCAGCCTCTTTGGCGATGGAATCTGATTGTTGAACTACTAAATCTTCAAAATATTTATCAATTTTCTTTTGAAGAAAAGGTGAACGCAAAAATCGTTCATCATTTAAATCAATGTGGTCAAAAAAATGTGTTTTATAAAATCCATATTGAAATTTATATAAGTCAGCTGAATCTTTTTTTGTTAAAACGGGTCTAGTAAATTTAGGAATTTCAACTTCTAATGTGGCTTTAATTAATTTACTTACAAATAAATTCTTATTTTCTTCTAACCATTTATTCTGAAAATCTAATGCTTGCTTTTTAAACAATTCTACTTTTTGAGTTGAATTATTTTTTTCTTTGGAGAAACTAGCATACAATTCATTCATTTTCTGTTGATAAACAAAAAAAGCCTCATTTTCTTTCGAATTAATAATTTTTATATTAGAAATTACATTTAATGTATCGGTTTCAAAACTGAAAAAAGGTTCTCCAATTACAAAATCAATTAATTTATTTTTAGAAAAATTAACAAAATATAATCCTTGAGGTAATTCCTCCTCACCAGAAAAGACAAAGGAACCCGTTTCATCCACTTCAGCTGTATCCTTTATCACTTGCTGATTTGAGCCAAAATAATGAGATAGGTAAACTTGTGACTTCTCTAATCCTTTAATTTTACCTTTAATCTCGAATTTAATAGAATTCCCTTTACCTTTGTCTTGTGCATGTAAAGTGATTGAGAATATTAATACTGAAAATGCATATAGGATGTTTTTCATAGGCTCTAAATTTCCTCAAAGTTACAATGTTTTTTGTGCTATCTAAAATACTAGACTTTTTCTTACAACCAATTTCTTGGTTAATTTTTACTATTTTGATTATTTTAATCTCCAGAAATAATTCCTTAAAAAGAAAATTAATCTTATTTAATCTTTTTCTAAGCGTATTATTCACAAACGGTAAGTTCACAAATTATTTTTACAATTGTTGGGAAATTAATTATCCAAATAAAATAAATCAAATTTATCCAGTTGGAATCGTTTTAACCGGTGGTATTATTCAAAATTCTGGACTATCCAATAATGCTATTCATTTTTCAACTCACGCAGATCGATTAATGCAAGCAGTTCTTTTATATAAAAAAGGTATAATCAAAAAAATCATGATATCCGGTGGAAATGTACGGATTAAAGGTGATTTAATTAATGATTTCACAGATGAATCACTAAAGTGCGGACAATTCCTTAAAATATTGGGGGTTCCAGATTCATGTATAATTATTGAATCGTCTTCAAAAAACACACATGAAAATGCTGTTTTTTCTAAAATTAAATTGAAAGAAAATGGAATTTTTACAAACAAAATTGCATTAATTACGTCCTCATATCATATGAAAAGAGCTTCTGCTTGTTTTAAGAAAGAAGGGATTTTACATGATGTTTACCCTGCCATAAAAATAGGAAAGGATGCCTCAACAGGCATCCTTTCAGACTTTGTTCCAGACGAACATAATATTTATTTAAATGCTCAATTAATTCGTGAAATTGTAGGTTTTTATGTCTATAAATTCATGAATTATTGCTAAGAACTTAAAATATCAACCATTCGAATCAAATCCTCAGAAACGGGTTTCTTTTTGGTAATGGTATCATGAAAAGGAGTATATATCAATTGATTATTTACAACCCCTGCCATTACATTTTTCTCACCACGCAATAGTCCTTCAAGAGCTCCTAAACCTAATCGAGAAGCCAAAATACGATCATAGGCAGTAGGAATACCTCCTCTTTGAATATGTCCAAGCGTTGTTACACGAATATCCATTTCCCTACTCATCAAACCTTTGATTTTTTGAGCTACTTTTTGGGCATTCCCTTCTTCATCCCCTTCAGCTACTACAACAATGGAGGATGATTTAGCCTTTGCAATACCTTGCTCTAAAATATTAACGATTTCACTAACTGGTGTCAAATTTTCAGGAATCATAACAGCCTCAGCACCACCAGCTATACCACATTGAATAGCAATATACCCAGAGTCTCTTCCCATCACTTCTATAAAAAATACTCGATCATGCGAATCAGCCGTATCTCTTATTTTATCAATCGCGTCTAATGCAGTATTAACAGCAGTATCAAATCCAATGGTATAATCTGTACCATATAAATCATTATCTATTGTTCCTGGAGCACCTACCGTTGGAATTTTATATTCGTTGTAGAAAATCTCAGCTCCCGTAAAAGTACCATTTCCCCCAATTGCGATTAATCCCTCTATTCCACGTTCTTTTAATTGATCGTAGGCTTTTTTACGACCTTCAGTCGTCATGAATTCTTTAGACCTTGCTGATTTAAGAATAGTTCCTCCCCTTTGGATAATATTACTAACTGACTGTGAATTAAGAGGAATAATATCACCTTTTATCATACCATTGTAACCTCTGACGATCCCAAATACCTCTACTCCATGGTATCCGGCTCCACGTACAATTGCACGAATGCAAGAATTCATACCTGGGGCATCTCCTCCTGATGTATATACTGCAATTTTCTTCATCAAATTTATAATTCTTAAGCTTTTTGTTTCTTTTAAAATCTTAAAATTGAGATTTTATATTGAATCTACAAATTTAAGTTTTAAAATGGCTTCTTAAACTTAATTATGCATTTTTTTTCAATTTGATTTAAAATTTATTCATATTAAGTAAATTGCATACTTTAGGAATAAAAAGAAATATGAAAAAAGATAAAGCCAAAGAATTTTTATACGAATATTTGAACAATGCATCCCCTACAGGATTTGAAGAATCTGGACAAAAAATCTGGTTAGATTACCTTAAACCATTCATTGATGATACAATCATTGATGTGTATGGAACAGCGGTAGGTGTTATAAATCCAGGAAAACCCTATAAAGTTGTCATTGAAGCACATGCAGATGAAATTTCTTGGTTTGTAAATTACATCGATGAAAATGGTTATTTATTCCTCCGTAGAAATGGTGGATCGGATGCATTGATTGCCCCATCGATGC
>JBEBDG010000207.1:0-4411 GCA_041157165.1 Bacteroidota bacterium | reverse complement strand
AACCACAAGGTAATAATTGTTCCCGTGAAAAATGATAAAATACCCAATCCACCAAATAAATGCATTGGTCTTTTTCCAAAGGTTTGAACAAATGTGATGGATAATAAATCTAAAAATCCATATAAAAAGCGTTCCAAGCCAAATTTTGTGACTCCATATTTTCTAGCTTGATGTTGCACCACTTTTTCACCAATTTTTGAAAATCCATTCCACTTTGCTTGAACAGGAATATAACGGTGCATTTCACCATATAATCGAATGGTTTTTACCACTTCCTTTTTATAGGCCTTTAAACCACAATTGAAATCATGTAACTGAACTCCTGAAAGGGCTCTTGTCGCTGCATTGTATAATTTGGTAGGGATAGTCTTAGAAATTGGATCGAACCGTTTTTGCTTCCATCCAGATACTAAATCATATCCTTCCACAGTTATCATATGATAAAGTGCTGGAATTTCCTCTGGGGAATCCTGTAAATCCGCATCCATTGTAATTACTACATCTCCTTCAGCCATCTGAAACCCCTCATGCAAAGCTGCAGATTTACCATAATTTCTAGCAAATGAAATGGCCTTTATTTGGGCATATTTAGATTTCAAATCCTGTAAAACGGACCATGAGGCATCTTTGCTACCATCGTTGATGAATATCATTTCATAAGAAAATGAATTCGATTTCATCACAGAATCTATCCAGGAACATAATTCTGGAAGCGATTCAGCTTCGTTGTACAGCGGCACGACAATAGATAATTGCATATTTTCCGGTCAATTGTTAACAAAAATACAAAAAGATTTGGTTTAAGGGAAAATAAGATAATATGGCCTCAAAAGATCTTTAAATTCTTGTGTGTATTCGTTATTTTTATTTTTTACAATTAATGAAAAAAAGCTTTCGCTTTTTTCTTCTTGATTCAATAACACAATTTCACGTAATACTTTTCCTCCTTCTTTAGGAATTATTTGTATTCGCTTTTCAACAAAAAATATTTTTTCTAAACGATCTTCCAAAATATTTTTTATGATTGCTGGCGGATAAATCAATGCAATTTTTGTTTTTATATGTACAAAATGCATTAAGTGACTCATTAATTCATGAGGTAAAAGACCATCGCTGTGCATGGCGGTATGTTTGGTTTTTGAGGTATTGGCAAGGTGATTGACGAAAAAGGGAGGATTTGAAAAAATAAAATCGTAAGAATTAGCAGAATGAAAGTTTTTGAAATCTGTTGAATGTAAATGAATATGGTGCTCAAATGGTAAATTATCAAAATTATATCGAGCTAAATCTGCAACTTCTTGGGAGATTTCAATCGTATCAATGGATTTTTCGGGATGAAATTGAGCTACCATTGCCGTTAGAACTCCCGATCCAGTGCCAATTTCAAGCATGTTCCCCTCTGCCCATTGCTGTAAATAAGCTCCAAAAATGCAAGCTTCTGTACCAATTTTTAAACCTGGATTTCCATGTTCTAATTGAAAACCCTTGAATTGAAAGATAGATCTACTTTCTGCCATAATCGGCTGGATTTTCACCCCAATGTTCTGTTTCCCATTTAAGAACTTTAGTAGTCACTTGATTGTTTTTTAGCCATTCCAAAGCACGATCTACTCGTTCGAAAAGTTCGGCATTTGTGGGGTTTAATTCTAATTTGGATTTGACCACTTTATCGCGCACCCAGGCGATGGCAGTTACAGAATCTGAATAAATAGGGTAGGGTAATTCATTTTTTTGTAAATAGGCAATTCCATGAACTAGGGCTAAAAATTCACCTAAATTAACTGTACCTTGTGGAAAAGGACCTTGTTTAAAAACAACTTGTTTGGTGGCTGTGTCTACTCCTTGGTATTCCAAAATTCCAGGATTTCCGGAACAAGCAGCATCCACCGATAGGGAGGGTACGATAGGGTTACCTATTTTTTCAAGGGGTTTATCTTTTTTTTCTTGGGTTTGAATGCTTGCCCAATAATTTCTCTTTAAAGCTTCTTCTGCTTCTTTCTGGGAATCAAATGCTTTGTATTGAGCACCTGGAAATCCTTTTATGTGCATTTGAGTTTCTTCCCAAGTAGAAAAAACACCTGTTGAGTGGCCTTTCCAAATGGCATAATATTTTTGTTTTTTCGCCATAGTTAAATTCTCATTTTAAAGATTTTAATTGCAATGGCTATTAATATAACACCAAAAATTTTACGAATTATTTGTGTTCCTGCATCTCCTAATTTCCTTTCAATCCAAGAACTAGATTTCAAAACGACATAAATGAAAATTAAATTAATGAAAATACTCACAATAATATTTTCCTCCTCAAATTGGGATTTTAAAGAAACCAAGGTAGTCATTGTTCCCGCTCCGGCTATGATAGGAAATGCCAAGGGTACGATGGAATGTGAACCCGTATTGATGTGTTCTTCTTTAAAAATATTCCTTCCTAGTGTCATTTCTAAACCAATTAAAAACAAGACCAAGGCGCCAGCTAATGCAAAGGAATTGATATCTACACCCAATAATTTTAAAATAAATTTACCTGCAAAGAAAAATCCCAACATAATAAGTCCGGATACCATGGTGGCTTGTTCGGCATGAATGTCACCATTTTTTTTTCTTAAGTCAATGATGATAGGAATAGATCCTAAGATATCAATGACCGAAAAGAGAATCAATGAGGAGGATAGTATCTCTTTAAAATTAAATTTAAAATCCATGGCTAGTGATAAATTGAGTCAATTTATGAAAATCTTCCATTGTATGGCTAGGGAAATTAGCAATTCGAAACGTATTTTTGGCCCACTCACCATAACCTTTTCCTAAAATTATGCCTTTTTTTTCAGCTTCCAATAAGAGTCTCTGAATTTCAAATTCAGTATTTTTCAGGCAACAAACGGTAGGTAGACGAAGACTTACGTCCTCAATTAAAAAATCACAAGATTTTTTAAATTGATTGCCGAAAAAATCAAATAAAAATTGTGATTTCGCAAGTGTTTGTTCATGAATATCCTTCAAATTGGGTAAGTGGTGACTGAGTCGATTCAGTAAGAAAATACCTAACACATTGGGTGTGTAATGCGTTTGCCATTTCTTTCGATTTTCCTCCATAAACAACAAATTGTTGTATTTATTTTTCTTACCAACCTGAGCTGCCTGTTCCAATGCTTTAGGTGAACAAATAATGACCGCCATTCCTGCTGGAAGCCCAAGGCATTTTTGAACCGAGGCAAACCACACATCTGCTTCCTCCCAAGGCAATTCAATTCCACCCATACTACTGGTAGCATCAACAGCAATGAGTGCATTTGTTTGTTGACTAAACATCGAACGTTTTATGATTTGTCCCGAAGCATTCGAGGTCTCACTTTGGACGAAACAGATTGCATCTGCATGGGAATAATCAATTATTGTTTCTTTTAAAAATTGACCTATATGTTGCTGAATAGGGAAGTCGATATTGATTGCATTTGGGTGCCAAAATCGATTGTATTGTGCCCATTTTTGTCCAAAAGATCCATTGAAAAAGTGGACTGATTGTTTTATAACCAAGGAATGAGAAATAATATCCCACGCTTCGGTGGCTGAAGAGATAAAATAAATTGAATAATTAGAAGGAATCCCCCATTTCGATTTTAGGACTTCTTCGGTATCTTCGTAAAGTGATTCAAAGGTTTTGCTTCTGTGATTGATGCTTACAATCCCTTTACGGTAGGCCTCTTGAATAAATTCAAGGCTTTGTGGATGAACTTTAGAGGGTCCTGGGTAAAAGGATAACATGTTAAATAAACGATTGAATGGCTAATTCGTAACCTTTTAGTCCTAAACCTACGATTACTCCTTTGCATTTTGCGCTTAAAAAACTTTGATGTCTAAAGGTTTCTCGAGCATGTACATTTGAGATATGCACCTCGATAACAGGTGTTTTTATGGAACCAATGGCATCTCCTAAAGCAATAGAGGTATGGGTAAGCCCACCCGCATTGAGAATTATCCCGTCCAATGAAAATCCTTTTTCATGAATTTTGTCGATGAGTTCTCCTTCATGATTGGATTGAAAATAGGTAATGTCAACCGTTTCTGAAAATTGCTTTTGAAGCGATTCCAAATAATCTACAAAGGTTTGATTGCCATATATCTCAGGTTCACGTGTACCTAAAAGATTTAAATTGGGACCATTAATAATGAGAATTTGTTTCTTTGCCATATACCTAATTATTTAAAAAGAATTTTCAATTCCTTTATTCTGTTAAATTTACGTGTTTGTTTTGAAATTTTATTTATGTGGTCCCAAGAAATCCAGTTATTTGGTAATTTTTTGAAAATCGAGAGAGGGATGTCTGGACATTCTTTCGAGGCCTATTTGAGAGATATTAGGAAGTTTGTTGCCTATTTAGAGGGGCAAGGGAAATCAGATTTGCAACCTCAG
>JBEBDG010000206.1:0-4464 GCA_041157165.1 Bacteroidota bacterium | reverse complement strand
TTCTTGCATGGCTTGCGACTTTTCAGTCAAGGCCGGACGTTTAATAATGCCCATTGTATATTTCGTTTAAACAGAACCGAAGTCCTGATAATTATTTACTAAATGATGACTCAATCGCCTGAAGCGCAGCTTCAGTAATCAATAATTTCGATGCATTCACTAAGTCATAAGTATTCAAATCTGCAGCAGTAGACACCTTTGCTTTTGGAATATTACGACCCGATAAAACAACATTTGCATTAACCTCAGGGGTAATCAACAACGTTTTTGTACCATCTAATGAAAATGCTTTCAACATCGACAAATACGATTTTGTCTTTGGTGCAGCAAATGAAACTGAATCAATAATCGAAACATCACCTGCCTGAATCTTAGCAGCAATTGCTGACTGACGAGCCAATGATTTTACTTTCTTGTTCAATTTGAAGTGATAATCACGTGGACGTGGTCCAAAGATACGTCCTCCACCTTTGAATAATGGCGACTTCAATGATCCCGCACGCGCACCACCTGTTCCTTTTTGTTTCTTCAACTTACGAGTTGAACGAGAAACTTCCGCACGCTCTTTCGCTTTGTGAGTACCTTGACGCTGATTAGCCAAATATTGCTTAACGTCTAAGTATACCACGTGCTCGTTTGGAACAATTCCAAAGACCTCGTCAGAAAGCTTAACTTTCTTTCCGGTATCTTTTCCTTCTATATTATAAACTGATAATTCCATATTTCAGAATGTCTATCGAAAGACTTGCTTTCTAATTTTAATTTTCAATGATTACGTATGAATTCTTAGCTCCTGGAACCGAACCTGAAACCACTAATAAGTTTTTCTCAGGATATACTTTCAAAATTTCTAAATTCTGAACCTTTACACGATTTCCACCTGTACGGCCCGCCATACGCAAACCCTTGAATACACGCGATGGGAATGAACAAGCACCAATTGAACCCGGGTGACGACCTCTGTTGTGCTGTCCGTGGGTTTGACCACCTACACCACTAAATCCATGACGCTTTACAACCCCTTGGAAACCTTTACCTTTTGAAGTCCCTACTGCATCAATATAAGATCCAACTTCAAAACCTTCAACAGTAATCACATCTCCTAAATTTGCTGACCCTTCAAATGAACGAAACTCCACCAATTTTTTCTTCGGTGTAGTCTTTGCTTTCTTGAAATGACCCAACAATGATTTTGTCGTGTGCTTCTCTTTTTTCTCACCGTAACCAATCTGAACAGCATCATAGCCATCAGTTGCTACTGTCTTAACTTGCGTTACCACGCAAGGGCCGGCTTCAATCAGCGTACATGCAAGAGCTCTTCCATCTTCCATGTATAGGCTGGTCATACCGATTTTTTTTCCAATAATTCCAGACATAATAATGTTTGTTTTTAAAAATTTGCGCTTACAAGGCTACCTTGGCTTGTTGTAAGACTTTTATTCAAAATCGCTAATAAAAACGATGTAGAATCAATTCAAAAAGGCAGAACTTGGGACAAGGAGACAAGATGAGGACACTGAATCAACAGCGAAAGACACCTTGTGCAGCTTAATATTCAATCAATGGGCTGGGCATTCAACTTCATTAACCAATACCAGTTCTGTCACAAAAAATCAGATTAACTGATTTTTATTCCTCTGTTCAAACCGTGTTTTTATGTTTTTAAAGATGATCAAAGAAGTTCTGCCAACCTCTTTCGACTGAAAAAACCACAGTTCTTGAACGGGAGTGCAAAGGTATAGATAAATTTTTAATTTACAAATAGTTAGTCAAAAATTTTATTATTTATACCTTTGTAAAAAACCAAAAGAGATGCCGAAAGTCAAAATATTTCTTTACATGAGTGTCGGAATCACTATGCTATTTTTGTGCTTTTCATGTTCAAATCCCACTGAATCATCACAAAAGCCCGTATATTATGATTGGAAAACATTTTTAAGAAAAGAAATTAATCGACTTCAAAACTTAAAACCTACTGTACATAAATCCATCATCCTTGACGGTCAAAAAGAATCAAAAACACTTTCTGAAATAAATTTTGAAAACGAATTAGCCCTTTTTCTCGATGCAGATTTGAATAAATCTGCTTACGAAAACAGCTATGAAAACCTCAGTGAAAACAACCTCATTTGGTATTCACTTAAAAAAGATGAGAACTTAAAAGTGAAAAAGGTACTAATTCATTTAGACCTAATGGAATTGCCTGAAAACGTCGAAATTGAAGTTCAAGAAAAAAATATTCTTTTTTCTACCGAGAAAAAATTGCACATGCATTTCATCGAAGGTAAACTTGAAACCTATTCCATCGATGGCAGCCAACAATTAGCATGGTTAACACCAACCCATTATAAAATGATGGGAGTAATTTTATCCAAATAGGTTGCTCGACAAATACCTATCGCCTCGATCGCAAATAATACAAACGATTAAACCCTGCTCTAGCTCATTTGCTAAACGTAAACTTGCTGCAACAGCTCCTCCGCTGCTCATTCCGCCAAATATACCTTCCTGCTTGGCTAAGTCACGTGTGGTACTTGTTGCCTCTTCTTCAGAAATATCCATTATACGGTCTACCCGATTTTCTTGATAAATCTTTGGACGGTATTCAATCGGCCATCTTCTAATTCCTGGTATTTTAGAACCTTCGGTTGGCTGACATCCAATAATTTGTATGTCGGGATTTTGTTCTTTTAAATACATTGAGGTTCCCATAATAGTACCCGTAGTACCCATGGAACTGACAAAGTGAGTGATTTGACCATTGGTGTCGTTAAATATCTCAGGACCGGTAGATTTATAATGTGCCCAATAATTATCTGGGTTTTCAAATTGATTTAATAGAAAAAAAGCTCCAGTAGCCGCTTTTTCAAGAGCATAATCCCTTGCTGACTCAATCGTTTCTGTAAGGGTTACTTTTGCGCCAAAGGCTTCCATAGTTAGAATTCGCTCCTTGGTAGAATTAGTTGGCATCGCTAGCTCAATTTCTAATCCATACAATCGCGCAATCATAGCAAGCGCAATACCTGTGTTTCCAGAGGTCGCCTCAATTAATTTGGTTCCTTTCTGAATATCTCCTCTCTCCAGTGCAGCTTGAATCATATTTTTTGCCGCACGGTCTTTTACTGACCCACCAGGATTATTACCTTCTAATTTTCCAAAAATCCGAACTTTCGGATTTTTATTCAAATGCTTAATTTCAACCAGTGGGGTATTCCCAACTAAATCCAATAATGAATACAACTTAGTCATTGATAACTTTTACATTTTCTTGATGATAAATTTTCGTGTTAGCAGGTACGCTTCTTGTTAACCAAACATTACCTCCAATGATGGAATTGGGGCCAACAATGGTATCCCCACCTAAAATAGTAGCACCTGAATAAATTACAACCCCATCTTTTATGGTTGGATGTCTCTTGGTAGAGGCCATACTTTTGTCCACAGAAAGTGCCCCTAAAGTTACTCCTTGGTATATCTTAACCCTTTCGCCAATTTCACAAGTTTCACCTATCACAATGCCGGTTCCATGGTCCATGAAAAAATACCTTCCAATAACTGCCCCAGGATGTATATCAATTCCGGTTTTTGAATGAGCATATTCGGTTAAAATGCGAGGAATTAGTGGAATTTTTAATTCATTTAATCCATGTGCTAAACGAAAAAAGGCAAGCGCATAAAACCCAGGATAGGTCCTAATTACTTCGTAATCAGTTGTAGCTGCAGGATCACCCTCAACCATTGCTTGAATATCGGTTAATAGAATCTCATAAATTTCTGGGATTTTATTTAGGAAGGCTTTGGTTAGTTCAGGGACCTCTCCCGGACACTTATCCTTAATGCTGTAGAGTAAACTTTCTAATCCATTTTCAATTCCTAACCAATAGGATTGTAAATCTTCGACAGATTTTACCCTTTTTTGAGTTTGTTCTGGGAAAAGCATCAACACTATTTTAGTGAACAACTTCTGAATTTCAGAAGTTGAAGGAAACGCATGCGTTTCCTGATGTTTTATCCATAATTTATTTAAAAAATTTTCTGAAAACATATCGTTTAACTTACAAAATCAGTTACTAAATATTCTCTAATGGCTTTTAATTGCAAAACTGGATTAATTGAATGAATTTCTACCTTTTTAATATGTGGATTTTCTCTCTGTTCCAATCCAAATAAATAGGCCTTATCGTAATAGGTAAGGGAAATTTTACCCACTTCGTAAAAATTATCTTCTTTGAGAGCCTGTAAGGCTGCCTGGTGCCAATTACCACCTAATCGTTTTTTTATTTTGTCCAATGCATTCACTATCATCTCTTTGGGATAATTAGCATATACCTCTACCAAATGAGGTAATCGAAATTCGGCTGAAATATCTAAAAATAAAACAGGTGCTTTTCGTAATTGATTATAAAATTCCAAATCCATAAAAACCTTCCCAATATGCCTACTTTCATCTTCTACCCATATAGG
>JBEBDG010000205.1:0-4475 GCA_041157165.1 Bacteroidota bacterium | reverse complement strand
TGTGTTTTTAAAAAAATCATTTTGGTAAACATCAAATACATTTTTTTGGTATTCTTCATCTTTACCATTTTCATAGGCATTGTCACCCAGCCATATCCAGGCGTCAGGTTTTTTATTTCCAAAATTGCTTATTGCCGACTGAAGTACTGCTTTTTGATTGGCTGTGCCAGATCCAAAGTCTCCTAAAGCCCAAATTCGAACGGCTTGGGTTGAACCTTTTTTTGGAAGTGTTTTCAAGTGAAAATCCTTATCCATTGGTATTAATTTATCTTTTGTTCCAATGGAATAGTAATAGGTTGTATTTGGATTTAAATGGTTAATTTTTAGTTCATGTTCTGTGGTCAAGGATGTGTCTGAGACGATTTGATTTTGATGATTCAATGTACTCCCAATACATACCTGGCTCGTTGTAGGTTTATCCGTTCTCCATCTGATAACCGCACCGTTTTGACTAATCTGCTGTAGGTAGGGACCACGAACAACTTGATGGTTTTGAGCAAAGCTCAAAAAAGAATATAATAAAATGCCAATAAATGTCAGTTTTTCACTATTTTTTTTCATTTTTTTTGTATAAAAAAATTGTATTTTTTTAATATTTATTTGTTTAATGATTAGGTTACAATTTCTTAATTTACCAATACTTTTACAAGAGTACATTTGTTTCCGAGTTTTTCTTGTGTAAATTTCTAATCGTCTATTACAGATTGAAAGTAAAAAAACACCAAAAAAACATCTTTATTCAATCTTAAAACTAAAATTATGAAAGAAAAGTTACTTTGTCAGAATTGGTTTAGAAAAATCAAAACCAATTTGAATTGGCATGTTCGACTCTTATTAGTGCTCATTCTTGGGGCATGGAGTCAAAATTCCTATTCCCAAATTTCAATTCAGAACATCACTGGAAAATTGTATGATTCCAATACAAAAGAAGCTTTGATCGGGGGTAGTGTTGTTATTAAGGGCACCACAAAAGGTGTCACAACGGATGGTAATGGAAAATACGCTATTTCCGTTTCAAATGGTAAGACTGTTCTGGTATTTCGATTTGTCGGTTATAATACCGCAGAAGTTGAGGTTGGAAATAAAACAGTTATTGATGTGGCATTGGTATCAAGTGCCTCCGATTTAGCCCAAGTAGTGGTCATGGGTTACGGAACTCAAAAGCAGCGTGACGTAACGGGTTCAGTGAAATCAGTAAAAAGCGAGGCATTCAATAAAGGTATCATTAATTCACCCGAACAATTGTTACAAGGTAAAGTAGCCGGCGTAAATGTAACTTCTTCAACAGGTGAACCTGGTGCAAATTTAGGGATTACCATTCGTGGACCGGGTGGTCTTCGTACAGGAAGTACTCCATTGTTTGTCATCGATGGTTTGGCCTTGGATAATTCGAGTACTGGTGGGGGTAACCCAATGAATTTCCTTAATCCCCAAGATATCGAAACCATCGATGTTTTAAAAGATGCCTCAGCAACTGCTATTTATGGAGCTAGAGGTGCGAACGGTGTGGTCTTGATTACCACCAAAAAAGGAAAAGCTGGTGTTTCCACTATGGATTTCTCAACAAGTTATGGATTTTCTAATATTGCAAATCCATTACCTGTTTTAGATGCTAGTGAATTTAAAAAACAGGTGGTGGCCAATGGTGGAACGTTAGAAGATTTTGGTGGTAATACCAATTGGCAAAAAGAAATCACTCGAACAGCCTTGACGAAAAATCACAATTTAAATTTGAGTGGTGGCGCAAATAAATTAACCTATTTTGCTGCCTTTGGTGCTCAAATGCAACAAGGTATTTTGAAAAACAATCAATTGGATCGCTTGACGGGTCGTATGAATGTTAATCAAAAACTTTGGGATGATCGAATCAGTATTGATGCGAATTTGAGTTATTCAAATACCGTTAATGAGCGACCTGCCATTGAAGGTTTATTAGGAACGGCCCTTTCAAATAATCCCACCTTGTCTGCTTATGAAACGGATGGAGTTACTCCTTCAAAATTTTTAAATGCAAGTAATCCATTATTGACCTTGCAATTATTTAAAGATGTAAATACCACAAATCGTTTCATTGCCAATCTTTCTCCATCTGTAAAATTGGCCAAAGGATTAGTTTACCGATTAAATTATGGATACGACAATTCAACATCGGTAAGAGATGTTCAGTCTTTGGCAAGTTTAGTTCCCAAGCAAGATGGTCGTTTAGATACGTACAACACAAGTAATAGAAATGAGTTGATTGAAAATTACTTGACATTTGACCAAACGATTGGTGACCATTCATTTACGGCATTAATTGGACATTCATATCAGAAAATACAGTATCAATGGAGAACTTGGAGCATCAATAAATTCCCAATTGTTCCGATTGAACCCATTTACAATCCTGGTATCGGTCAAGAGTTAACATTGGCAACCAATAAGCCAGCGGGTGCAGCATTCATCAATGAATTACAATCTTTTTACGGTCGTTTAAACTACAATTATAAAGATAAATATTTGGTGACTGGAACCCTAAGGGCAGATGGATCTTCAAAATTTGGTTCTAATAACAAATATGGTATCTTCCCTTCTTTCTCTTTAGGATGGAGGATTTCCGAGGAAGATTTCTTAAAGAATTCAACTGCCATCAGTAATTTGAAATTACGTGGGGGATGGGGAAAAACGGGTAACCAAGAAATTCCACCTAAAATCACTCAGCCCTTGTATTCAGCTTCTGTAAGTGGGTCATCTTCATATCCTTTAGATATTTCTTCAACGTATCCTGCTGGTATTACTTACACAAGATTGGCAAATCCTGATATTCAATGGGAAGTATCCGTTCAATCCAATCTTGGTTTAGACTTTGGATTTTTAAATGGTGCTTTAAACGGATCTATTGATGCCTTCAGAAAGGTTTCAAATAATATTTTATTAGAAGTAATCCCTGCCGATCCTGTTCAACCAGCTACTTCAGTTTGGACCAATGTAAATAACATGGAAATTTTAAACAGTGGGCTTGAATTCGATTTAGATTATAAATTTCAGGCTTTATCAGGAATTAAATTTAACATTGGAGGTAATTTAACCTTAATTAAAAATGAAGTAACTGGTTCACCATACACGGTGATCCCATCAGGATCTGCATCGGGTTCTGGCTTAACTTCTGCAACGATCAATGGTTACATTAATGGTCAGCCCATTGGTACTTTCTTCCTGAAAGAATTTATAGGTTTTGATGATAAAGGGATGAGCATGTATGCCGATACTGACAAAGATGGAATTGTTACAGATAAAGATAGAATTGCAGCTGGAACGGCCTTGCCAACTACTCAGTACAACTTTTTCGCCAATGCTAATTACAAAGGATTTGATCTATCGCTTCAATTCAATGGAGTAAGTGGAAATAAAATTTACGATAATACAGCTAACTCAACTTTTTATAAATTGAAGATAGCTAAGAACTCGAATGTGATTCCTTCCTCTTTTGCAGATCCAAAAGAATCGATCAATAATGCGGCTCCTGTTTCAACAAGATATTTGAAAGACGGCTCCTTCTTGAGATTAAACAATTTGACCTTGGGCTACCAGTTCAATACCCAAAAATTAGGTATTAGCAAGTTTATCTCTAAAGCACGTTTATCTGTAACCGGACAAAACTTATGGGTAAAGACCAATTACGACGGATTTGACCCAGAGGTAAACAAAGATAACTCCATCAATGGGGTGCTTTCATATGGAATTGACTACATGAGTTATCCAAAAGCAAAATCATTTATTGTTGGTTTGAATTTAACATTCTAAGAATTGTAAACACATGAAAAATCTAAAAAAATTAGCTATATCAACTTTGGCAATATTTGCCTTATCAAGTTGCTCAGATTTAAATGAGACCATTCTTGATGAATATAACGCAGCAGGTTTGACAGATAAACAAGCGGCAGACGGTATGATTGCTCCAGTGTATGCCTTATTGCCTACTATTTTCCAGCACACTACCTTGTTTGCCTTGCAAGAGATTTCTACAGATGAGGCAATTTTACCTTATCGTGGGGGTACAGATTGGGGCGATAATGGAATTTATCTTTCCTTACATCGTCATGAAACGACAAGCACAGATCCAAATGTTCGAAATACATGGAATGCCATTGTTTCAAGTATTTCACGTAGTGTAACGGCTATCAATTCCTTAAAATTAAATAAGGATGCCTCTTCTAAATTATACCTTGCAGAAGCAAGAGGCATGCGAGCATACTATAATATGTTGATGCTTGACTTATTTGGCATTGCCCTATCAAAGGAGGATTTGGGAGAAGTATCTGCCATTCTTCGTGGAGATGCAGCTATTGAATACATTAAGAAAGAATTGATAGAGATTGAGCCTGTATTGGAAACGACAACCGGACCGGGTAGACTTACCAAAGCTGGCGCTTGGGGATTGTTAGCAAAATTATATTTAAATGCTGCTTCTTGGAGAGATATTTATGCTCCCAAAC
>JBEBDG010000204.1:0-4511 GCA_041157165.1 Bacteroidota bacterium | reverse complement strand
CCCGACGATAATTTCTTTCTGAAAGATTTTCTAAAGATTGAGAAGTTAACAAACGATTAGGAATCATAATTAAATTGCCATCTACAGCTCTTAATTTGGTGCTTCTAAATCCAATTTTTTCCACATCTCCGATGATACTGCCTACTTGAATCGTATCTCCTACAACAAATGGTAAATCCAGGAAAATGGTGAAAGAAGCAAAAAGATTTTCTAAAGTCTCTCTTGCAGCCAATGCCAAAGCCAAACCTCCTAAGCCTAAACCTGTGATGAGGGCCATCACATCAACCTGAAACACGCGTCCTAACAAGACAAAGGTAGAGCCTGCGATAATAAAGACCATGGCTAGGTCGTTTAAAAAAGGAATGAATTGTTGTTTGGATTTTTGTTCCACCCCTTGCCATTTTTCGGTAGCAAAAAGAATTCCGACTTTCATGAGTCGGATAATGACCCATGTACAATTTAAGATGACGGCAGAGTCGAATGCTTTTTGAATGATAAATAAAATACCAAATTCACCAACTGGTTTGAAATTCCAATGAGAGGGTATGTGTAAATTTTGAGCAGCCAAAAAGAGGAATATCCAGAATAGTAAAAGTTCAAACGGTTTACGAAGTAAATCGATACAATCTTGGATATTGATAATTTTTTCCGGAAGAAATCGGTAAACAATTTTTGAAAAAGTATTTGAAAATAATCTTCGTAAGATAAAACCAAGTAGGATAGTACCTGCAAATAAAGCCAAATCGATTGCAGAATGGTCTAAAAGTGAAAATTCTTCCAGTGTTGTCATCTCTTAATATTATTTAACACCAAATATAGATATTCCTTTAATAATGTAGAAAAATTTTACGACCTTTGCATACTTGTAGCGCCTTTTTAGAAAGGAAAATATTTTATGACTTTAGATTTTACTTTTATTCATTATATCAAGCAATTGTTCAAAATAGTTGTTTTGCATCTTTTTGTTTTAGTTACTTTTTCTTCCTTCAGTCAGACTGTTTTAAATTCACCTTATTCTTACATTGGAATGGGAGAAATTGATCAGAATATTGCACCTTCACAATTGGCCATGGGAGGCATTGGAATAGCCACTTCAAATGGAATCTATGTAAATACGCAGAACCCAGCATTGTTGGCAAGAAATAGATATACGGCTTTTGAGGCAGGTGTTGACATGGAGTTAAAAACCATGCAAGATCCTCGACAAAAGCAGCAATTATTGGGTGGAAATTATAAATATTTATTGTTGTCTTTACCCGTTTCCAATCGTTGGACTCTTGCATTTTCTTTAAGTCCATATAGTACGATTCAATATGAAACTAAATCGTATCGTAGATTAAATGTATTGGGTTTAGATAGTTTGATTTACAATTATTCTGGACAAGGCAATATCAGTAAGGTTGGCATTTCAAATGGAATTCGAATAGGAAAAGGATTTTATGTTGGATTAGAAACAAATGTTTTATTTGGAAATGTCATCAGAGGAGTCGGTACGCAAAATATGTCAGATGGTCAATACTATAAAGTTCAATTGGAAAAAAGAATGGACTACGCTGGATTTGCTTTCAAGGCTGGTGCGGCATATCAAACCAAAATTGGAACGGATTTGTATTTAAATTTGGGAACTACCTTGGATTTGACATCATCAACAAATGCAACTGAAATTAGTCGTTTTGTTATTTATGACTTAGGTGGTTTGAATGTTGTAAATGCAGATACAGTCGGCAAATCTACTCCATTTACGCAGTATTTACCTGTTTCTACAAAATTTGGATTTAGTTTAGAAAAAGCGGCGAGATGGACGGTTGGTATGGATTATTCAAGCACCAATTGGTCGAAAATTGATAACTTTTTAGGCAATTCAGGTAAACTGCCAACAACTTATAAAATAGCAATAGGTGGAGAATTTATCCCAGATTTTGAAGCTGTTTCAAGCTATTTCAAACGAATTTCTTACCGGGCTGGTTTTAATTATGCTACTACACCCTATTCTATTGTAGAAAATGGTAAATATGCCAGTGAAACTAATTTTACTTTTGGTTTGGGACTGCCTCTTCGAAATTTATCCTATCTGAATTTAAGTTATCAAATCGGAAAACGAGGTTCGGTTACCGATAATGGGTTGGAAGAGCAATTTCATCGCATCACTTTAGGATTAACTTTAAGTGACCTTTGGTTTATTAAACAACGTATCAATTAAGTCTCACATGAGAAAGCATTTTTTAATTAGTTTGCTTTCTGTCTTTTTTCTTGTTGCTTGCCAAGAGCGTCAAGAATCTTCAAAAGTACTTTATAGAGGTCCTAAATCAGAATTAGATGGAATTGATATGATTTATTCTGATTCGGCAAGGGCTGTTGTAAGAATGGTTACAGCAAAACAATTGACTTTATTCAATGAGGATCGTTTGTATCCTAAAGTAGTTAATTTATATTTTTACGATAAATTAGGCAATACAACAACCCATATTCGGGGTGATTCTGCGCATTTTGATCGTGTAAAAAACTATTATAAATTAATGGGAAATGTGGTAATAAATAATCCCATCAAAGGAGAGACTCTTCGGACATCCGAATTCATTTGGCTTCCTGATCAAAAGAAAATTTACACAGAAAAACCAGTTCAAATTCGAACCAAGCAAGAGGTTTTTTATGGCATTGGCATGGATGCAGCTCAAGATTTTTCTTCCTATTCTCTTCGTCAAGTAACCAATTCAGTGTTTGTAATGGAGGGTTTTCCTCAAAAGTGATCAGCGGATTACTTCTTTAACTAATCTCTGTTCTACGATTCCTTCTTTAACTCCATTTAGATCTTTTAAATAAGTAATGATTTCAGCGATTTCAATGGCTTGCAAATCGTTATTACCAGGCATGAATTCATGTCCAGCATCTGCTTTTACTCCATATTTGATGATTTTGGATAATTGTTCATCTGAAAGGCGTTTTATCAAATTTGTATTTACGAGGGCAGGGTACAATTTTTTAAACCCTTTGCCATTTGCTTGATGACAATTTTCGCAATTTTTTTGATACAAGGCGAGACCTTCTACTCGGTACTGTTCATGTAAGATTTCTTCTTTGCTCATGCAGGCCATTAAAACCATACTTGTAGCTGCCAATAATAGCTTATTTTTCATGTAATAAAAGTTCTATGTCCTCAATCAATTTATTTACTTCTTCCTCTTTTGTGCCATCATAGATACCCCTTACATGGCGTTTGGTGTCTATTAAAATAAAGGCCCCACTGTGAACAAAACCACCAGCCTCCTTTTCGTCTTTTTGAGCAGTTACCATGTATGATTTTTGCCCTAATCGGTAGATGTCTTCTTTTTTACCAGTGACAAAATTCCATTTTTTTGAACTTACCTCCATACGGTTTGCATAATTCTTCAAAACATGTGGTTGATCGTATGTTGGGTCTATGCTATGAGATAACAATAAGATTGATGGATTGTCTTCATACCTTTGGTAAATGCGCAGCATTTGAGTTTTCATTTTTGGACAAATCGTCGGACAAGAGGTAAAGAAAAAATCAGCTACATATATTTTGCCTTCATATGTTTTTTCATTTATCAGTACAGAATCTTGATTCAAAAAAGCAAACGAAGGTATTTGATGAAAAATAGTATCAGTTTTTCCTTGAATTGTTTTTACTTCTTTAGGTCCCAAATAAGGTAAAATTCTTTTGTTTTCACATGCCATGAATAGGCTCGTGAAAATCAATAAACAAAGTATTTTGAACTTATTTGACATATTGATGGGCAGCTGAAATGGTTGAATCTGTTAATTTTTCAATCGATTGAAGTTGTCCAATTTGATTCCTTAAATAACTTATTTTATCTTCAATAGACATTTTTTCTAAACTATCCAGCGAGTATTGGTGCATCCAGTCCATCATTGATTCATCGGCTTTTGCTAGCGCTAATTGAATCCTTTTAACATGAATGGAATCTGGTCCCTTAGACAATGAATCTAATTTTGACTTAAGTGTTACCAAATCTTCTGTTTTGGGCATTATGTTATCATGTAAAGACATTACCTCTTCGTTTAATGTTTCAAATGCCTTTTCCTGTGCATTTTCACATGAACTTAAAATAATAAAAAAGGATAAGGCGGAAATCATTTTTTTCATTTTGCAGTATTTAAGAGCGTTTTAACATTTTCACGTAGGGCCTCAAAGCCATTATTTCCACCAATCATTTTAGCAATTTCATCAACACGTTCCTCTCCATTTAACTCTTTAATTTTTGAGATTGTTTTTGCGCCTAAATGGTCTTTATAAACATAGAAATGTTTAGATCCTGCGGCTGCTAATTGATGTAGATGGGTAATGGCAATTATTTGATGATTCTTTCCCATTGCCTTTAAAATTTGGGCTATTTTAAATGCAATATCACCTGAAACCCCTGCATCGATTTCATCTAAAATCAAAGTTGGCATATTCTTTTTATTGGCAAGCAAGGATTTTATGGCTAACATAAGTCGGCTTAATTCACCGCCTGAGGCAATTTGCT
>JBEBDG010000203.1:0-4515 GCA_041157165.1 Bacteroidota bacterium | reverse complement strand
TTATGAAGATGGAACTATTTTATATATAGGTGTTAAAGCTGGAGAAGCCGTTCCTGTAGATGGAATTATAGCCATTGTGGGAACTCCCGGTGAAGATTATTCCTCTTTGTTAAATTCCTCTTCAGAAGAAAAGAAAGAAGTATTAATTGAAGATTCTAATACTACTTCTAAAACTGCAGAAGTCGTTCAAGAAAGTGCTGAACCAAGCATTGATTTAAGTACAATACCTGCCAAAGCGGTAAGAATGCCTAAGATGAGTGATACAATGGTAGAGGGTGTTATTGCTAAATGGTTAAAAAAAGTTGGCGATGTCGTTAAATCAGGTGATATAATTGCTGAAGTTGAAACGGATAAAGCAACCATGGAATTAGAGAATTATGAAGATGGAACCATCTTATATATTGGGGCTAAAGAGGGTGAAGGTGTTCCTGTAGATGGAGTTATCATGGTTGTAGGTGAACCTGGAACGGATTACTCGCCATTATTGAAATCAACAACTCCAAAAGTTGTTGAATCTGTGCCTGTTAAAACAGAAGCTCCTGTAAAAATAGAAGAGAAGAAAGAACCTATAAAGGTTGCCGCGCAAGAAACATCAGCAGCCACAAATTTGACAGGAGAACTAAAAGCCTCACCTCTTGCTAGAGCAATGGCTAAAGAAAAAGGTTATAATTTGAACTGGATTAAAGGATCAGGTGAAGGTGGTAGAATTGTTAAATCTGATATTGACAATTATAATCCAAATTCTGGTGGTGCAATAGGTGTATTTGTTTCAGGAGAAGAATCGTTTGAAGATATTCCTAATTCTCAAATGAGAAAAACAATCGCCAGAAGATTATCAGAATCTAAATTTTCTGCGCCTGAATTCTATTTAACTATGGAAATCAATATGGATAAAGCAATTGAAGTTAGAAAAACTTTAGTTGATACTTTACCTGTAAAAATTTCATTTAACGACATGGTTATTAAGGCAGTTGCATTATCTCTAACAAAACATCCTAAAGTGAATTCTTATTGGATGGAAGATCGTATTAGAGTTAATAAGCATGTACACATTGGTATGGCAGTTGCAGTAGAAGATGGTTTATTAGTACCGGTTATTCGTTTTGCTAATGAGAAATCCATTGCTCAAATTTCAACTGAAGCAAAAGATTTAGGTGGAAAAGCAAAAAATAAGCAATTACAACCAAAGGATTGGGAAGGTAATACATTTACGGTTTCTAATTTAGGAATGTTTGGTATAGATCAATTTACTTCTATTATCAATTCTCCAGAATCTTGTATTTTAGCTGTTGGCGGAATCAAAGAAACTGTAGGTGTAAAAAATGGACAATTTTTTGCTACAAATATTATGAAATTAACCCTGACTTGCGATCATCGAGTAGTGGATGGAGCAGCAGGGGCTGCGTTTCTACAAACATTAAAACAATATCTCGAGGATCCAATTAGAATGTTTATTTAAAAATATTTCAAGCCTCGAATAAAATCGAGGCTTGATTTTTTATCAAAAATAAGATGTCAGAAATTATTTTACGTGTTGCTGTTCAAAAATCAGGTAGATTGAGTGAAGATTCTTTAAAGCTTTTTAAAGAATGTGGAATTAAATTTGAATCAGGTGGTTCAAAATTAAGATCCGTTTCTTCAAATTTTCCTATTGAATTTTTATTTCTACGTGATGATGACATACCTGGATACGTAGAAGATGGTGTTGCGGATATTGGGGTAATCGGATTGAATGTTTTAAAAGAAAATGAAAAGAACGTTCAAATTGTCAAAGAATTAGGATTTTCAAAATGTAGATTATCCTTAGCTATTCCAAGAAATGAGATTTATACAGATTTAAGTTATTTTGAAGGTAAAAATATAGCCACTTCATATCCAAACTTAACAAATCAATTCTTACTATCAAAGGGTGTAAAAGCACAAACACATGAAATTTCAGGTTCTGTTGAAATTGCGCCGAGTATAGGTTTGGCAGATGCAATTTGTGACATTGTTTCAACAGGTGGAACATTGTTAAGTAATGGTTTAAAGGAAGTAGCAGAAGTTTTTAATAGTCAAGCAGTTATGATTTCAAATAATAGTTTGCCTAAAGAGAAAATTTCCATAATTGAAAAATTATTATTCAGAATTGATTCTGTACAAAAAGCGCAAAATGCAAAATATGTTGTACTTAATGTAGAGGAACAGAATATTGAAAGAGTAAAAAATTTACTTCCAGGAATGAAATCACCATCAGTTGTACCTCTAGCTGAAAAAGGCTGGTATAGCATGCATTCTGTAATTTCAGAAAACGATTTTTGGGAAATTATAGAATCCCTAAGGGAGGCAGGTGCACAAGGAATTTTAGTTTTACCAATTGAAAAAATGATTTTTTAAGATGCTTAAAACCATTTTATATCCTAATATTTCAGATTTCCCATCTTTATGTGAAAGACCAGTTTTAAATGCTGAATCTCTTGATGTACTAATGGATGATATTTTTTCTGAAATAAAAAAGAATGGAGATAATGCTTTAATTTCATATACATTACAATTTGAAAATAGGTCAATTGATAGGGTTTCCTATAGTTCCGAAGAAATAGATGAATTAGCAGATAAAACAGATGGTCAATTAAAAAATGCCATTCAAAGAGCATATGAAAATATCTATAGATTTCATGCATCTCAAGTTCAAGAAATCAAAAAAGTAGAGACCAGTTCTGGTGTAATTTGTTGGCAAAAAAGCAGTCCCATTGAAAAAATAGGAATTTATATTCCTGGGGGAACCGCTCCCCTATTTTCAACCATCTTGATGTTGGCAATTCCTGCTAAAATTGCAGGCTGTAAAGAAATTATTCTTTCAACCCCTGCAATACACCCGGCAATATTTTATGCCGCCAAATTATGTGGTGTTACAACCATGATTAAAATTGGTGGAGCTCAAGCAATTGCTGCTTTTTCTATTGGTACTGAAAGTATACCAAAAGTATATAAAATATTTGGTCCCGGTAATCAATATGTTACAGCTGCCAAAATGTATGCTAATAGAAAGGGAACTGCGATTGATATGCCAGCTGGACCATCTGAGGTAGCTATTTATGCAGATCATACCTCTAATCCTGAATATGTTGCAGCTGATTTATTATCGCAGGCAGAACATGGAATTGATTCTCAAGTGATTTTAGTGACCACTGAAGCAAAATTAGTTTCAAAGGTTGAAGAATGTTTATCAAAACAATTAGAAAAATTACCAAGAAGAGAGTTAGCTATACAGTCCTTACAACATTCAAAGGCAATTGTTTTACGAAATATTGCAGATACTCAAATGTTTTTAAACGAATATGGAGCAGAGCACTTGATCTTAGCTTGCGACGAGGCTGAATTATTTAGTGAGAACATCACGAATGCAGGATCCATTTTTTTAGGACATTATACTCCAGAGTCTGCCGGTGATTATGCTTCAGGAACGAACCATACTTTACCTACTAATGGTTTTGCCAAGGCATACTCAGGAGTAAATTTAGATAGTTTTATTAAGAAAATAACTTTACAAAGTATTTCCAAAGAAGGTTTGGATGACCTAGGTGATACCATAATTAAGATGGCTGAGGCAGAATCATTGGAAGCCCATGCAGAAGCTGTAAGGATACGATTAAAATAAGATGAATTTTCAAAAATATATTTTACCACATATCTGGAATTTAAAACCTTATTCATCTGCTAGAGATGAATTTAAAGGGAATGAAGGTGTTTTTTTAGATGCCAATGAAAATCCATTTGGTTCAGGTACCGTTAAAAATTGGAATCGATACCCAGATCCATTACAATATGAAATAAAAAATAAGTTAGCCAAAATAAAAAATATCTCGTCCAATCAATTATTTCTAGGAAATGGTTCAGATGAAGCAATAGATTTATTGATTCGAATGACCTGCAAATCAGGGGTGCATAATATGATTATTTGTCCTCCGACGTATGGGATGTATGAAGTAAGTGGTAATATCAATGATATTGAAATTAGAAGAGTTCAATTAACTACCGAATATCAATTAGATTTAAATACTATTTTTAAATCTATTGATTCAAATACAAGATTGATTTTTATATGTTCTCCAAATAATCCAACAGGAAATAAAATTAATCGAAAGGATATTGAAAACATTTTGAATGAATTCAAAACAGGATTTGTTTTAATTGATGAGGCATATATCGATTTTTCAGATGAGCCGAGTTTTATTGAAGAATTAATTAATTTTCCTAATTTAATTGTTTTACAAACCTTATCTAAATCCTATGGATTAGCTTCCTTGCGTTTAGGCATGGCATTTGCTCATCCTGAGATTATTGGAATTTTAAACAAAATTAAGCCTCCTTATAATATTAGTGGGGCTACACAGGAACAAGTTCTATTGGCTTTGAATAATTTGCATTTTGTAAAAAATTCAATAACTGAAATTAATATTCAAAAAAATAAGTTAATTTCAGATTTGAAAGATTTAGGTCAAGTTGAAAAAATTATACCTTCTCATGCTAATT
>JBEBDG010000202.1:0-4522 GCA_041157165.1 Bacteroidota bacterium | reverse complement strand
CGAATGCCCGCAAATAAAAATCATTGGCATGCCTAATGACATGGCCTCTAAACCATCAGGCTTATAAGAAGAGGGCGCTCCACCAATGTGGGTCATTGCTACAGTTACTTCTTCGCAACGGAAACGCAGTATTTTGGGATACATTCTCCGTAAGACACCCCCATCAATATTTCCATAGACCGCCCTTACAGGTTTATTGGTGGCTAAAAGAAAATCGGCTAATTCAACTGTTCCCCAATCTCCTGCATGCCAAATTTCATCGCAATCGGCTAAAGCTTGATCTAGTCGCTGGTCCCAAAAACCATGCGTATCAGAAATCAAAAGAATCTTTTTCAACTTATTGTCCTTTATGCAATGAAAGTAAATGTTGATTCACAATAAGTTTATTTTCTTTCCACTCTACTTTTTCAGCCAATAACTTTTCGTTTGAACTACCATCTGATTGTTTTACCCAAGCAGGCTTACCCGCATCAATATAAGCCGAATACCAAAAACAAGCCACTCGAAAAGATGCTTGCATCATTCGTTGTTGAACACTCTTTCCCAAACGATTGGCATAGCCTTGAATAAATTCTTTGGAATAATATTTTAAAGTCTTTCCATTTCGCACTACATCAACATGCTTTTTATCTATTCCAATTTGAGCAGTAACTTCTTTTTCAACTTGAAACATTTCCGGAAGCATTGCATGACTCTCTTTTAGAATTTCAAACATAAAATCCTGTGGATTTTTGATGTATTGAATCGAATGCGCATCGTACAATTGATAGGTTTGAATATCATTTTCTGGCACTAAAGTTTCCCAAAGAACATGCATTCCTTTTTGTCCTGTTAATTGTCCATCATGATTGATGGTAGTATGTAAAGGAACGTGTGCATCTGAAACATAGTGACCTAAATCGGCTGCATAAAATAAAACTGAATCTCGTTTTTCTTCCTTAAATGCCTTCACTAATTTTTGATACACTTTTGTTACCTCCCAAGGCACCAAACCCTGTTCTTTTAAACTATCTAAAGTGTACTTGGCTATTGCTTTGTTAAAATCATGTGGAATTGAATTCAAATAATTCTTTCCAAACAAAGGCGCATCCATGTCTAAATAATGTTTAGGGTCTTCCGATTTATCTTCATTTCTTCTTAAATCCGGACGAACAGAATGTTTGACCAAATAATCTTGATTTTCATAAAAAAATGAACCCAATTCATTAGGTAAAAAATATATTGAAACTTGTTGAAGTGTTTTATGGGCAAGAAATCCCCAAGAAGACAAACACAGTACAGTAATAACACTTAATAGGCTTATAAATTTAGTTTTCATCATTTTTATCTTGAAGGTATGCTTTGGGTGATTTACCAAATTGTTTTTTAAAAGCTCGGGCAAAATAGCCAGGGTCGTTAAAGCCTACACGGTAGGCTACTTCTGAAATATTTAGGTCTGTTTGCTGTAATAATTTCTTAGATTCTTTTAATCGAATAGATCGAATGAATTCATTTCCCGACAAAGAAGTTACATTTTTCAATTTCCGATATAACTGCATTTTACTCATATCCATTCCCTTTTCCAAATCTTCAATACTTAAATCGGGATTGGCCATATTCTCAATAACAAAATTGCTAATCTTTCTCAAAAACTCATCCTCAAAGGTAAGATTAGAAGGTTGATTTTTTTGAATTTCTTCTTGGAATAAGCTTTGTTGCCATTTTTTACGCAAGCGTTCTTTAGCATCTAACAGTTTATTTACACGTATTTCTAAAATATCAGAATTAAAAGGTTTACTTACATAATCATCAGCACCCGATTGCATCCCTTCAATTTGTGATTCTTGAGCACTTTTGGATGTCAATAAAATGATTGGAATATGATTCGTCTTATTATTGTTACGAAGGGCTTTACACAAATTAATTCCCGACATGCCAGGCATCATCCAATCGGTGATTATCACATCTGGAATTAATTCTAATGCCATTTCCATGGCTTCTTCTCCAGAAGAAGCCTCTATTACTTGAAATCTTTTTGAAAAAATTTCAGCTACAAAGGATCGAAGTTCTTCATGGTCATCGACCACTAACATAATTTGTTTCTCAGATAGAATATTAGAATCGATATTTTTTTGTTTGAATGAACCAATTTTAGCCTCTGTTATACTGGAGTCTGGCACTTGTTTGAACCAATCTTTTTGGAATAAACTAGGATCAACGGGAATTTCAACACTAAAGGTACTACCCTCTCCCGGAGTGCTATTCACTGAAATTTTTCCTAAATGCAATTCGACTAATTCCTTACATAAGGATAAACCAACGCCCGTTCCTACGGCACCAATGGAATCTGGAATTTGGTAAAAACGATCAAAAATATGAGGAAGATATTGTTCGGAAATTCCCTTTCCTGTATCTAACACATCAATTTTTATTCGAGAAACTATTTTTTCGTTTCCCAAAAATTTTTCAAAAATACTGAGTTGAATACCTATTGATCCATCTTCTGGAGTATATTTAAAGGCATTAGATAATAAATTGTTTAACGTTTTTTCAATGATATCTGCATCATAAAAAACCATCAAAGAATTAACAGGCGATTTCCATTTCAAATGAATATGTTTTTGAATAGCATATGTTTCAAATCTTTGAATGATGGCATTTAATTGAGCAATTAAATCATTTTTAGTTAGAATTGGATGCTGTTTTCCTGATTCAATTTTAGATAAATCAAGTAATTGATTAATTAAATGCAAGAGCTTTTTAGCATTTTGATGGACAGAATTAATTTTCGTTTTCTGCTCTGCAGAAATTGAATTATTTTTCAAGAAATACTTTTCTAAAGGAGAGATAATGAGTGTTAAAGGTGTTCTCAATTCATGGGAAATATTGGTAAAAAAGTGTGTCTTTACCTGTTCTAATTCTTGAATGCGTTCTTTCTCTATTTCTTTTAAACGAAGATCTGTTTTAAAACGCTCACGAATTCGAATTTCACGAATGAAACCATATAAACTTCCTATAAAACATAAAAAATACAAAGTATAGGCCCACCAAGTTTTATACCAAGGTGGTAAAACGGTAATTAATAAATCGTAGGATTTTTCGCTCCAAACCCCATCTGAGTTGGTTGCCTTTACTTTAAAAGTATAATCACCCGGACTCAAATTGGTATAGGTTGCACTTCTTTGAGTACCAACATAATTCCAATCTTTTTCAAAACCCTCTAAAAAGTAAGCATACCTATTATTTTTAGGTCGCTGGTATTCCAAGGCAACAAAATCCAAACTAAAAACTGATTGTTCGGGCTGGAGAAATAAATGTTTTGTAAATAGAATATCTTCCTTTAATGGTGAATTTTCATCAGTTGGTAAAACCGTTTTATTAAAAATCTTCAAATTGGTAATTGAAACTGGAGGAACCTCTAATTTCATTCGAAGGCTATCTGCTTTTATGTAATTTAATCCATTAACTCCACCAAAAAACAACCAATCCTTCTCATTTTTAGCAAAAGCATTTATTAAAAATTCTTTTCCTTGTAATCCATCCGATTCATCAAAATTGATGATTTTAAAACTATTTCCATCAATTTTTGAAATTCCGCCATTAGTAGTAACCCACAAAAAACCTTTTTTATCTTCCATGATGGACCTAAGCGTATTACTTGCTAAACCATCATTTTCAGTAAATACTCGAAAACCTTTATTTTCGCCTAAATATAAATGCAAACCACCCCCATTAGTCAAAATCCACATTCTCTTTTTAGAATCCTTAAAAATGCCAGTAACAAAATTGTATCGAAGACTATTGGAACTATTGTTTTTCTCTAAATGTTCCAATTGCTTGGATTTCATATCGTAAATGTATATACCGGCCACGGAAGTGCCAATCCAAATTTTTTGGTGATTTTCGACAAAAATTTTGGTGATATTTTTATTTGTGAAATTCTTAATTCCAAGTTCCGAATAGGGTGTGTAATATTTTTTTGATTTCAAATCAAAAGCAATCAAACCAATACCCGAGGTTCCTAACAATAATCGATTTGCTTCTCCATAAATGGCGGATATATTTTTAGCGTAGTTATCTAAATTATAGGGATATTCAACTTTCTTTTTCTGAGCATTTATTTCAACTAATCCTTTTTGCCATACACCCAACCATAAACTTTTTGTTTTCGGATCTGAATAAGTCAAATTGACATCAAAATCATTTGCAGAACCTAATTTATTCGCAATATTACTATTGATAATATGTTCAATTTTACCGGTATTTAAATTGAAATAGGATATTCCAAAATTACTACCAACCCAAACTCCATTCGCATCGTTTACTGCCAAGGTAGTAACTTTATTACTTAACAAACCTTGAATCGTGTTAGGTTTATAACGAAAAACCGAAAAACGAGGTTGTTGAAAAAAATTAATGTTTAGACCAGCCTCCCATGTACCTATCCAAACATTTTGATTGCTATCGGTCAACAAGGAGGTTACTGAAAAAGAGCTAATTCCTTGATCAGGATCTGGATTGGAAGGAATGTATTTGTAATTGG
>JBEBDG010000201.1:0-4565 GCA_041157165.1 Bacteroidota bacterium | reverse complement strand
GAAGGGGAAGTCTGTGACAAAATGTATTATTTTGAATCTGGCTTGGTAAAAGTGTTTTCTACTAAAAATGACCATGAGATCGTCACCTGGTTTGCCAAAGAAGGTGAATTTTTAACATTAGTGAATAGCTTCATGTACAATCATCCTTCCCATGAAAGTATTGAGGTTTTGGAAGATATAACCTATTATGCAATTCCTAAAAAATTGTATTACCAATTCATGGGTTTCAGTTCTCAAATTACCATGTTTACCATGTTAGAAATGCTAAATTGCGTCTGCGAATACCAAAATCAAACCATAATTTTACGGACCTTAAAAAGCCAAGAACGTTATTTGTTTTTTTGTGAAAACTACCCTGATCTTATTGAAAGAGTTAATCAGAAAGACATTGCTTCTTTTATTGGTTTAGATGTTACCTATTTGTCTAAGGTTATTAATGAAAATAAAAAAACAATTTGATGTTATTGACAAACGAAAAAGGCTGATTTTAAAAAAATCAGCCTTTTTTTTTCTGTGTTCTAAATTATATCATCAATCTTTTTCCCGAATAACCCGTATGGCTATAAATGGTTAGGATTTGCACAAAAGTATAACGATTAATGTTTAGGAAAATTGTGATTTTGCAACTTATTATACTAAGAGGTTCCTTGTCCTGTGATATTAATCACAGAATTCTATGTGATTTCCCTTAACTTTGTAATCATTGCCTTGATTCCTATTTATTTTGTATTGAGTGAAAATTTTATTTATAACTACTTGTTGGATTGCTATTCTGTCTATTCCTTTGCATGGACAATTTTCTTATAAATCTCGCTCAGAAGATTTTACACTTGTTGGCCATCATCAAGACACAGCTCAGCTGAAATTACCTAAATTTACCTATGGTGGAGAAATTAGAGAGTATTTACAATTTTACCAACATGTGAATTTTGGACAAATCCCAAGTACCTTTACCGAACCTAATCCTAGTCAATTATGGCATCGATGGTTACTAAATGCATCTTGGAAAATATCTAATACCTTTAGAATTTTTGGCCAAACAAATTCTACATTTCGGTTATTTAATCCTAATCCAATTATTTCTCAAGTCGACCAAAATGCACTTTCCTTTCAACAGTTATTCTTAGAATCAAAGCTTTCCTCTAATTCCTTAATTCGGTTTGGGAAGATGGAAAACTATTATGGAAATGATCGTCTTATGGCCAATAGGGAAGGTCCTAATAATCGAAATACCTATTTTGGAGGTTTATTCAGGAATTATTTCCCCAAATCTACACTCGATTTATTTTACCTTCACCCCATGATTCAAAAGCCTGAATTTTTAAATGACGAGGTTTCAGAGGAAAATATCAGTGGATTTTATCTGCAAAATTGGAAATTAAGCAAGCATCAATTCATGGATATTTATGGTATGTATTTACTTTCTAATAGCAGAGAATATTTATTTCACAAAGGGTTAGAACAAAGACTTACCCTTGGGTTTCGATTCGTGAAACCCTCAGGAAATTGGCAATATTTGTTTGAAAATGCCTACCAGACTGGAAAATTTAATGATTTAACGATTCGTTCTTTTATGTCGATTTGGGATATTAATTACACAGCTAACAACAAATTGTATTTTGCCTTTAGTGGTACTTTTGTTCCTGGAGACAAAAACCCAAATGATGAATATTTAGGTACCTTTAATACCTTGTTTGCCAAACCACCCTTTGGCCAAACTGTTGCACTAAATATTACCAATATGGTCAATTTTAGTCCTTATATTAAATATCAATTTCATCCGAAAAGTTTTTTTATCATACGAACATCTTTTGTCAGTAGGGAGAGTACTGCAGATGGAATTTTTACCCCAAATATGAGTCAATTAAGACCAATTTTAGGTAAAGTTATACCTTCAGAACAAAAAAAAGTTACTGATATGTATGTTTTTGAATTGAATTTTTTTCCAAAAAAATCTATTCAAACGTTAATTGAATTTGGTTACTCGAAGGCGGGTGCTTATTTAAAAGAGACAGGTTCTGGGCAAGATGTTAGCTATTTTGCGCTTAGAGGGGGATATCGTTTCTAGACCGATGAAAATTTGGATTTGGTCGAAAATTACCATAAGATAATCTGAACTATCATTTAATTAATTAGATTTGTAACCTAAACAATATAAAAATGAAAAAAATACTAATTGCATCCCTTTTATTTGTAGCTGCACAGTTTTCTGGTGTTGCTCAAAAGTATTCTGTAGATAAAGCTCACTCAAAATTGGGTTTTTCTATTGTTCACATGATGATTTCTGATGTTGAAGGTTCATTCAAAATTTCAGAAGCAAGTTTAACTTCTTCTAAGGATGATTTTTCTGATGCATCATTTACCTTAACTGCCGATGTGAATTCTGTTAATACAGATAATGAAAGAAGAGATGGACATTTGAAAACACCTGATTTTTTTGATGCTGCCAAATTCCCAAGTATCTCTTTTAAAAGTAAATCATTTACAAAGGTTGGCGACAGAAAATATAAATTAGTTGGAGATTTAACGATGCATGGTGTAACAAAAGCTATTACTTTAGATGCAACTTTAAATGGAACTACAACTAATCGTCAAGGTAAAAAAGTTGCCGGATTTAAAGTAACTGGTTTATTGAATAGATCCGCATTTGGAATAGGAGGAAGCATGCCAGCTGCAATGCTTGGAGATGAAGTTGAATTAAGAGCTTCAGGTGAGTTTATTCAAGACTAATTTTTTAAAAAAAATAATTGAAAGGGCGAAATATTCGCCCTTTTTTTATGCTTTTTTTCGAACTAAATACAACAAAATAAAACAAATTAGTCCGTTTAAAATCAATTTTGAAAATCCAAAACCACCGAAGAATTCTTGAGCCTTTGACTCAAGTAAAAAAGTAATTACAGGAGATGCAATACAAATAAATGGAACATATTTGTCTTTTATAGACGTTTTTGTAAATAAGCCAAAGGAGAAAAGACCCAAAAGTGGACCGTAGGTATATCCTGCTAAATTAAAAACAGCTGCAATTAATTCTTGGTTGTTGAATAAATGAAACAAGCCGATAACTACCACAAATAGCAAGGAAAAACCAAGGTGTACATAATGTTTAATCTTTAATCGTTTTTCTTCTTTGAATTTTTCAATCGATAAAAAATCGATACAGAAAGAAGTAGTTAAGGCGGTTAATGCAGAATCAGAACTTGCATAGGTTGCTGCAATGATTCCTAACAAAAAGGTAACAGCAGCTAAAGTACCAAACTGACCTGTTAGAGCCAAGCCTGGATAAAGGTTATCTGTTTGCATAGGGATGTGTATTCCTTTAGCATTCGAATATAAGTACAAAAGAGCTCCTAATGAAAGAAACAACAAGTTAATTAAAACTAGTACCCAATAGAACCAAAACATATTTTTTTGGGCCTCTCCAATTGATTTACAAGTAAGATTTTTTTGCATTAAATCTTGGTCTAAACCAGTCATTACAATAGCAATGAATACACCTGCCAGAAAATCTTTTCCAAAAAAATGAGGGGAAGAGAAATCCCATTCAAACATTTTTCCATATTTTGAATATTGTATGGTTTGAATCATTTCACCCACGCTAAAATTCATTTGTTGCATCACCAAATAGATGGTGATAAACAAAGCGATTAATAAAAATAAGGTTTGAAGCGTATCGGTATATATGATGGTTTTTACGCCACCTTTGTGAGTATAAATCCAAATTAATAGGATAGAAACCAATACCGTTATGATGAATGGAACTCCAATTGGTTGAAATATTGCAATGTGCAAAACATTTACAGCTAAAAATAGGCGAGCAGCAGATCCAATGGTTCTGGAAAGTAAAAAGAAGGCTGAACCAGTTTTATAGGACCAAAAACCAAATCTTTTCTCGAGATAACCATAAATAGAAATTAGATTTAACTTATAATACAATGGCATCAAAACCGTTGCAATGGTTAAATAACCTAATGAGTGTCCTAAAATAATTTGAAAATAGGTAAAAGAGGTTTTTCCAACAGCACCTGGAACAGAAATAAATGTCAGGCCAGATATAGAGGTTCCAATCATTCCAAAGGCAACTAACCACCAAGGAGATTGTCTATTGGCCGTAAAAAAGGAATGGGTATCGGCCCCTTTCGAGGTAAAATAGGAGATGGCAATTAAAATGCCAAAATAGATTATTAAAATCCCAACAGCTAATTCTACTGACATAGAGTATTAAACAGATTTATTTTTTAAATTTGTTAGAAGCAAATTTTCAATTTCAAAAATATGCAATTCTTAGGTAATTATTTTTCTAAACCTGTTTTTTCTTTTCAAAACCAAGAGCAGCGACAAGAGGAAACAGATGTTTTAGTAGAGGAAGATTTACTTTCTTCACATCAATTAATTGTTTATAACGATGAAGTAAATACCTTTGATTATGTAATTTTAACCCTAATGGAGGTTTGTGAGCATACTGCTGAGCAAGCTGAACAGTGTACTTTACAAATTCATTTTAGGGGGAAATGTGGAGTTAAAACGGGGACAATGGAAGACTTGGTTTTAATGAGAAATGAAATTTG
>JBEBDG010000200.1:0-4648 GCA_041157165.1 Bacteroidota bacterium | reverse complement strand
GCTTCAATAGAACCTTCCGTGTAATTAACATGGTGATGATCTTCGTATTTGTCTTTGATATTGTGCAAAATTTCAATCGTTTCCTCCACAGATGTCGCATCCACCATTACAGTTTGAAATCTTCTTGCTAATGCTCCGTCTTTTTCAATATATTGTCTATATTCATCTAATGTTGTTGCACCAATTACTTGGATGTCACCACGAGCCAATGCTGGCTTAAACATATTGGAAGCATCTAATGATCCTGAAGCCCCACCTGCACCCACAATGGTATGTAATTCATCAATAAATAAAATGACATCTGTAGATTTTTCTAACTCATTCATTACCGCTTTCATTCTCTCTTCAAACTGTCCACGGTACTTTGTTCCTGCCACAAGAGAAGCGATGTCTAAAGTTACCACACGTTTGCCAAACAAAACCCTTGAAACTTTTTTCTGTACGATACGAAGTGCTAAACCTTCAGCAATAGCTGTTTTTCCTACGCCAGGTTCTCCAATTAAGATTGGATTATTTTTCTTACGACGAGATAAAATTTGAGCTACTCGCTCAATTTCTTTTTCTCTTCCCACTATCGGATCCAGCTTTCCAGCTTCTGCAATTTTTGTTAAATCCCTGCCAAAATTATCTAAAACTGGAGTTTTACTTTTTTCGGTCGATTTTGTAGATGAAGAAGCTCCTGAGGTATTTCCAGCAGAATACATTCTACTGTCATCATCATTGTCATCTGTATCCATAGACGCATTGGGCATGTCTTGTCTATTTTCAGATTGGAACTCTACCATTTCTTTTATTTGATCGTAAAAAACCTGGTATTTTTCTAATATTTGAGTAGCTACATTATCTTCATCTCTCAATATTGCCATCAATAAATGGTCAGTTTCGACTAAATTCGTTTTAAAATACTTTGCTTCTAAATAAGTTAAACGAAGTACTTTTTCTGCTTGCTTTGTTAATGGAATATTTTGAAGTTGCTTAGCTTCATCAACTCCTTTGCTTGTTGAAAGTGTTGAATTTTCAATGTTTTGTTTCAATTGCTCTAAAGAAACTCCAGTTCGAAGCAATAAATTAATACCAGGCCCTTCTCCATCTCTAATCATTCCTAACATAAGATGTTCTGTTCCAATATAATCATGCCCTAACCTTAACGCTTCTTCTCTTGCGTATGAAATTACATCCTTTACTTTGTTGGAAAATTTCGCTTCCATATTTATTAATTTTTTTAAATCAGAACAATTGAAACATTAAATTTGTTCAAATTCAATGCCTGAAATTATTTGAATACCTTCCCTTCCGCAATTCATCAATAAATCCAAAACAGATAAACCTCCAACAAATTCAGAGCCAAAACATTGTCTGTATTGATATTTGTTTTTCAATTTAAGCACCTTTTTGGGCGAAATTAAATTAAAATAAATAGATTGTTCGGACAAAAAATCATTAGATAAATTATAAGTAAAATTCAAACCCAATATTTTATTTACCAAATCAATAAATTCAATATTTAAATCTAATAAATATTTTGATTTTTTTTGATAAACATCAAAAAATAAAGGTGCAAAATGCTCAAAATAGGCAGATTTACCATATGATGACTGAATTGCACCAATATGTTGTCTTTGCCATCCTTGAGAATAATCTATTTGGATATCTTTAACTTGAATTTTTTGTCCACTACCATGTTGAATGGGAACAACTAAATTTTGAACTCCATTAGCTGTTAAAATAGTGCAACGATTACGATAGGTTTGTTTAGTAAAAGAATCAAATTGTTCAAAAATTATTCCATTTGATCGGTTTAATAATGAAATATATTCAATAGATGGTAAATAATGAATTTCAATATGCATTCACAAAAATAAATTGGATATTTGTAATTCAAAATAATTCAAATTACAAAATGATAAACCTTATTAAAATAGTTAGTAAGCTACCTCTTTCCATGCTTTATGGTTTTTCAAATTTTGTACAATTTATTCTGATTCATTTATACAGTTACCGGAATGAAGTCATCGAAAAAAATTTAACTAATAGTTTTCCCGATAAATCAAGAAATGAAATTTTACAATTAAGAAATAAGTTTTATGCCTATTTTACAGACACCTTTATCGAATTCATTAAAGGGTATTCCATTACTAAAAAAGAAATATTGAAAAGAATTGAACTTATTGGAGATCAAGAAGTTCAAAATAGATTAAAAAATAATCAATCTGTAATTCTGGTAGCTGGCCATCAAGGTAATTGGGAATGGGCTATTCATCGATTGGCCTTAACAAATTATACCAATGATATTATCTATCAAAAATTAAGTAATAAAAAATTCAATGATTTTACCTATGCAATTCGTACGAAATTCAAAGGAATCAATTTATTGGAAAAAAGAGAATCCGTGATATTAACAAGGGATCGAAAAGAAATTCCTAGAGCCATATGTTTGTTATCAGACCAGGCACCACAAAAGCCAGAAAGTGCTTATTGGACTCATTTTTTAAACCAAGAAACTGCCTTTTTTACAGGTATGGAAAGGTTTGCAAGAGAATACCAATATCCTGTATTTTATGTAGAATTGATCCGAACAAAAAGAGGTTTTTATCAATTAAAATATGAATTAATCGCCGATTTGCCATTTGACACAATTCCTAAAGGAGAAATAATCGAACGATTTGCCAGGAAATTAGAAAAATCTGTTGAAAATCATCCCGATCAATATCTTTGGTCTCATAGACGTTGGAAACATCAAAAACCAATTGGAGCTCAATTAAAGTGGGATTAATAAAATTCCGAGCAATCTCCTGCACCTTCTCGTATAACAGAGAATTCCTCTTCCACAATTTCAATTACTGAAGATGGTTCAAATCCTCCAATACCACCATCTAAGAGCAAATCAATCTGATGACCATATTTTTCTTTTATTAATTCTGGATCAGTAAAATATTCAAGATCAATATCCTCAAAAGGTAAGGTTGTGGTAATTAGAGGACAACCCAATCTATCAACTAGCTCTAAAATTGGATCATAATTTGGAATACGGACTCCTACTGTCTTTTTTCCTTGAACTAAAATATTAGGTACTTCAGAACTTGATGGTAAAATAAAAGTATAGGGACCTGGTAAATATTTTTTTAAAATCTTAAAAGCAAAATTGGAAACTTTCGCATAATGAGAAATATTACTCAAATCGGAACAAATAAATGAAAATCTATTTTTATTGACTTTAATATTTTTCAAATCACATATTCTATTTACACCTGATACAGACTTAATAGAACAACCGACTGCATACATTGTATCTGTAGGATAAATAATAACAGCATTATTTTCTAAAGCAGAAACAATTTTTTGAATTACCTCTTCTCTATTATTTTTGAGATATATTTTGATTACTTCCATTAATTTTCTTGAAAATATTCCGTAATCATTTCCTCTTCTCTATCTTCCTCTTTTACCTGATCGATACTAGCATTAATTTCAAAGCCCACGATTAAAATTAAGGCTACAAAATACAACCATGCCATAAGTGCAATTAAAGAACCAATTGAACCATAAACCTTATGATAGGTTGCAAAATTTACCAAATAATAGGAAAAAAGGTTGGTAATTAAAATGGTTAATACAGAGGCTGTTATTGATCCCGTGTTAAAAAATTTCCATCTTTTATGAATTGCCGGAGCATAATAATAGATAATTGAAATTGTAAAAAAGAAAACAGAAAATGTTACAAAATAAGTAATGGATGTAATTAAATAATACGTAAAATCATAAGTAATGATTTGTTTTTGGGCTAAATACTTGACAATAAAATTTCCTACAATGAAAACTAATATCGCAATTATTAAAACAAATGTTAATAAAAAATTCAAACCAATGGCTATTAATCTTTCTTTAATAATACCCCGATTTTCATTTGTTTTATAGGTAAGATTAAATGACTTTATCAATGCCATAATACCACTTGTGCTGGCATAAAGAGCTAAAATGAAACCAAAGGACAAAACACCTCCCCTTTTTTTAGTAATAATTTCTAAAACAAGCGAAATCATATCACTTCTTAAATTTGGAGGAACATTTGTTTTTAAAAAACTTATTACCTTTTGATCAAAATGTTCAATTGGTAAATAGGGTAATAAAGAAAACAAAAATATGATGGTTGGGAATACGGCAAGCGTAAAATTATAAGCAACAGCAGCAGCCCTTACATCAATATCAATTAAAAATAATTTACTGTAAAGAATTCTAATAATTCTAAAAAAGACATAATGTTCCTCTAATTCTTTATAAAAAAGCTTAAATTCATGAAGCAATTTTTTTCTTTTCATTTCCAATTATCTTTCATTGCAAGAAGAATTATTTCAGGAATCCTAATCACTTTTTGTTGAACCATATTCATAAAAACCAATGTCGTTTTTCCTTCATGAATCAAAACTTGGTCTTGGTTATAAATCAAATAATCAAATATTATTCGAACATTAGGCAAATCTTTGATTTGACACGTAATTGTTAACAAATCATCATATTTAGCGGCTAAATGAAATCTAGAAAAATTCTCTACAACGGGCAATCCAATTCCTTCATCCTCTAATTTTTTGTAAGAAATACCTAAACTGCGTAACATTTCTACTCTGGCGATTTCATACAATCTTGCATAATT
>JBEBDG010000199.1:0-4675 GCA_041157165.1 Bacteroidota bacterium | reverse complement strand
TACTTTTAATCCATTTCCTAATTTGTACTCGGTAATCCCTTCAGCACTCGCGATTTTTTCAGGGATTGGGAGACTCGTTGATTTTTGTTGGGTAAATCCAATAAATCCAACACTCAGCATTAATGTTAATAGAAGTAATTTTTTCATAAGGGTTTTAGGGAAATAATTAGTTAAAATTTGGTTAGTTATTGTTTTTTATATTGTTGAATGAGTTTAAAAATGGCTTTTTGGGTATCCAAATTAGGAAAAAATTCAAAAATTATTTCATGTTTATCATAGTCTAATAACAAACCAGATTCTAAAAAATGAAAGGCTTCCTTGAATTGTCCTCCTTTTATTAAGAAAATTGCACATCTATAATACAATTCAGCTTCTTCTGGTAATTCATCAATTGCTGAAAGCATGATGTCGGCTGCTTTTTCAAAATCATTTAAATCATAATGTAATTGAGCCCATTTTATCCAAGTAATGGACAAAAATGAATCCAATTCAATTGATTTTTGAAAGGCTTCATTGGCTGATATGGTATTTCCTAAGTAGGCCTCAATATCGCCTAATCCAGTCCAGTAAAGAGCATTGCTTTCGTTTAATTTGATGGCTTTTTTTATAAAATGTAAAGCTTCAAACCAATTTTCTGTTTCTGTTAGGCAATAGGCTAGTCCATAGAATGCCTCATCCCAAAAATGATCAATTTTGATAGCCTCTTTGTAATATTTAATGGCCTCATTTAATTTCTTTTGCCTTTCGTAGCAGGAGCCTAAACAACTATATATTTCCGCATTAGGCTCGTCATATTTTAAACATTGCAGGTAATTCTCTTCAGCTAGCAAATAATCCTTGAGTCCCATGTATATGTTGCCTAAATTGAAATAAGACGAGGCAAAAGTGGATTCGATTGCCAATGAAAATTGATAAGCATCAATTGCCTTTTCAAACTGCTTGAGTTTTGCAAAAGCAATTCCCATATTGTACCAACCCGTGTAGGAAAATGGATCATTGTCAATATAACGTTGATAATACTCTATGCTTTCTTCTATTTTTCCAATATTATCCAAAGCATTGGCTAATTCGACTAGAGCTAGTTCATTTTCTGGATTTTCTTCCAATGCCTTTTTAAACATGTCTATGGCTTCTCTGTATTTTGTCCAGCGAGCATAAACGAAACCTAGTCGATAATAAATTTCATCTTTTTCTGAATGGTTATCTAATAGATGCAAAAGGAGCTCAACAGCCTTTTGGTGTTCATCCAAACAACTCAAAAGCGTAGCTTTTGTTAGATTTAATTCCAAATCACTTGGAAACAATAATAAGGCTGATTCAATTAATTCAAGGCCTTCATCGGCCAATAAATTTTCTCCTAGGGCATTTGCTTTAATATTGATAAGTTCAACTGTGTAGGGAAAATGTTTCAAGCCAAAATCGCAGGCTTGAATAGCTTCGTCGATTTTACCATTAGTTAAGTAATGGTCTGCTATTTGTTCAATGGTATCTAAATCAAAAAAAGAATCCTCCTGTTCTGAAATCATCCTTTCAAAGCGCTCAATTGAAGAATGGATATCTTCATTTTCGTCATCAAAGTTTGGATGTAACATAGGAGGCTTGTTTAATTAAAATTTATATAAATTAAGAAAAAAAAATTGAAAGAATTATCTGTATATAACATTATTTTTGTCAAAAAAATTCAAAATTTATTCATGCAAGTAGTCATCGATTTAGGAACCAATACGTTTCAATTATTAATTGCCGATTGGGATAAATCTTCGAGTAAAATCCAGATAATTGAAAATACATCATTTGCTGTTTCATTGGGAAAAGGTGCAATGGATTCAGGCTTGATTCAAGAAGAAGCTAAACAAAGAGCCTGGAAGGCTCTTGATTATTTTTTCAGGTTGATACAATCTCATCAAATTTCACACAGCAGCATTGTGGCAATTGGAACTTCTATAATTCGAAATGCTAAAAATGGTCAAGAGTTTTTAGATGAAATCTCAAAAAGATATGAGATCAAGACATTGAAAATAGATGGACAAAAAGAGGCAGATTACATATTTACAGGGGTAAGAGAATCAATGCCTAATCCTTGGAGTGAAACCAGTTTGATTATGGATATTGGTGGTGGTAGCACTGAATTTATTTTGTTTCGCAATCGAGAAATTTTAATGAAAAACAGTTATGAAATTGGTGGATTAAAAATGTTATCGATGTTTCATGAACAAGGTGAGTTTTCTATTGATTATAAAAATCAAATGTACCAATATGTTTTGCAACAAATTCCAGATTTGTTAGAAGCTATTCGAATGTATCAGCCAAAACATCTAATTGGCGCAGCAGGTGCCTTTGAAACCATGAACGACTTGGAAAATTTGTCCAAAGAAAGGAAGGATTTAGATTTTAGAAACTCATTTCAACTTTCGGTTGAAATATTTTATCATCACAAGCGTTTATTAGAGCAATTGACTTTGAAACAAAGGGAAGAATTCCCTGGTATGAAACCATTTCGAGCAGGAATTCTGCCAGCGGCGATGATTGAAATTGATATTATTTTACAGCATATGCATCATCCCACTCTCTGGTTTTCTACATTTAGTTTAAAAGAGGGTTATTTTTTTGAATCAAATCGGAAAACTGACATTTACTGATAAAATTGTAAAAAAAAAATTGTAAACTTGTAGTTAATTGAAATTCTTAAAAACATTCATTTATGGCATTTTCGCTAACAACCATTTTATTACAAGCAGGAGCCCAGGTGGCCGATTCTACAGCTGGTGTTGTTGATACATTAGCAAATTCACAAGCTGGACAACAAGTGGCTAAAGTAGTAGAAGAATTCAGTGTGATTGACTTATTATCCAAAGGTGGGTATGTGATGTATCCAATTGGTCTTTTATTCATAGGAGCAGTCTTCTTGTTTATTGAACGCTATTTATACATTAGTAAAACAGCTAAATTAGATGAGAATTTTTTGCATACGATTAATGATATGCTCGTTAGTGGAAATGTTCAATCGGCAATTACCTATTGTAAAACATCTCAATATCCAATTGCTAAATTATTGGAAAAGGGATTGTCTCGTTTAGGCTCCCCAATTCGTGATATTGAAACTGCAATTGAAAACAAAGCGAAAGTAGAAATTTATAACATGGAAAAGAATTTAGGAATTCTTTCGGCTATTGCTCGAATAGCTCCAATGTTTGGATTCTTAGGAACGGTTACTGGTATGATTCGTACCTTTCATAATATTTCAATTTCAAATAAAATTGATATTTCAACCATCGCAGGTGGTATTTATGAGAAAATGGTAACCTCAGCCTCTGGTTTAATTGTGGGTATTATCGCCTATGTTTTATACACATTATTAACCACCATGATTGATCGTACCATCAATAAAATGGAAATTACAGCGATTGATTTCTTAGATATTTTACATAAGCCAGCAAGCAAATAAGATTATGAATTTTAGAAAAAGACCAAGAGAACAATCTGAGGTAGAAACAGGAGCGCTGGCCGATATCCTTTTCTTTCTTTTAATGTTCTTTTTAATGATATCTACCTTAGCCTCGCCGGATGCCATTAAATTATTGCTTCCTGAAAGCACAAAGCCACAAAGCACGCCAGCGAACGAAGTTATTAAATTGACCGTTGATGAAAATAAAAATTACTTCATCGATGATCGCCAAATTGATCCATTGAATTTGGAACAAGAATTAACCCAAGAAGTAGAAATTAAAAAAGCGGCCACTTTAATAGTTCGAATGGATCGCAACCAAACTGTACAAGATTTGACAAATGTATATGATTTAGCCGCTAAATTAAACCTGTCCATGGTGATGGCTGCTGAAAAGAAAAAATAGCTCATATGGAAGGCTACCTAATGATAGCCCTTAGATCAATAGCCGTATACATTTTCATTGTAGCGGCTATTCGTCTTTTTGGGAAAAAAGAATTTGCACAACTCACCATTACGGATTTAGTTTTTATCCTCCTTATTTCCAATTCAGTTCAGAATGCGATGGTGGGTGGGGATTCTTCCTTGCAAGGTGGAATAACGTCTGCTCTATGTTACTTTGGTTTATGACGGAAAATTAGTTCTTTCTGGACTTAAAAAATCAGAGATTTCTATCGATGAACTTATGGTTGCAGTCAGAGAACATGGTGTTCAAACCATTGCTGAAGTAAATTTAGCCGTTTTTGAAGTAGATGGAAGTATTTCAGTTTTATCCGATAATTTCAATAAATCGACTAAAAGAAGAAGGAAAGGACATAAAATTTTAGGTAAAAATCAGTCATAATCTGTATATTTGTTTCTTAAAGCCTGTTTGTAGAGGCTTTCGAAACAAATTTTATGAAAAAAATACTAAAATTCGGTGGAACAAGCTGCGGAAGTATTGAAAGTATCAGCTTATTAATTTCCATCATTGAGAAAAACGTTCAGTCTCAATCAAAATTTTCAGTAGTATTTTCGGCTATGAGTGGTGTAACCAACCAACTGTTGGAAGCTGGTAGCCTAGCCTCAAAAGGTAAAAAAAATGCTATTGAGTTGATTGAAACCATTGAAAATCGCCATTTTGAAGTTGTTAAACACTTTATTCCGGTAAAAGGACAATCTCAAGTAATTGCACACATTCGCACCTTAATCAATGAATTAAAGGATGTTTTAAAAGGTATTTCTTTGTTA
>JBEBDG010000198.1:0-4681 GCA_041157165.1 Bacteroidota bacterium | reverse complement strand
GAACAGGGGGTGCCATAAGGGGTATCACACTTGCTGCATTTCAGCTTGAAAAAAATGCTTTCATTTCAACCTCGGCCATCATTGATTTTGGAGTTGATATTAGTAGAGCTGGAATTTATATTTACAACGGATTTTTCAAGGTAGAAAACCTAATTTTTATACCAATTCTAATAGGAATTAGTATTTTAGGAACCTTTCTTGGAAAAAAAATAATTGGAATGTTATCTGAAAAACTTTTTCAAATAATCCTTTTAAGTATTATTTGCCTAACGGCCATTGCACAGACGGTACAATATTTTATGAAATAAAAAAAGTGAAGAGTTGAATATGGAAATTAATTTATTCCACTTTCAACTCCCCACTTTTACTACTTTAAAAACTATTTCTTAGGTGCTGTTTTAGGTGCAGCAGCAGGAGCAGCAGCAGGAGCAGCACTAACAGGTTTTGGAGTAATACCCATTTTTTTCAACACCAAATCAGAAATATTAGCATCAGTAGGATAGTGTAACAAAATTGGAGCAGTTCCCATACCAGCATCGTAGTTGAATACATAGGTAAAAGCATTAGCATCGGCAACTGCATGCATTGTTTCCTCAATTTTCTTCAATAATGGTTGTAATAATTGAGCTTGTTTCTTTTGTAAAGAAGTTTGAGAATTTTGTTGAAATTCTTGAATTGAAGTTTGTAAATTCTGCAATTCTTTTTCTTTATCTTGCTTAATTACATCTGAAGTAGTTGCAGGTAATTTTTCAAAAACAGCTAATTTATCTTGAAAATCTTTTACCTTACTTTGGTATAAAGTTTCATATTGTTTCTGCGTATTTTTCAAATCTTCCTCAACTTGCTTAGCCTCCGGCATTTGACTCAAAATATAGTCAGCATTGATAAATCCGATTTTCACTTGGGCCTTTAAAGGCATGGTAGCTAAGCCGAAAACTAGGCTCATTGCTAACAAAAACTTGTTTTTCATAATTGTTATTTAAATTGTTATTCTATTTTTTATTATCCTTTGCCTTATCAGCGATATTGGGATCAAGTTCAATACCCAATTCTTCAATTACATAATCAGAGTAATCATGAACTGGATTGGTATAAATCATTGCTAATCCGTCACTGGCTTTATCAAAAATAAAGTCCAAACGTTTTTGGCGTACAACTTTTTCTACCGCCTTTGATATTTCATCTAAAATAGGTTTCAAGGCAGCTTGCTTAGCTTTAAACAACTCTCCTTCGGGTCCAAAGATTTTGTTCTGAAAAGAACGTAATTCCTGATCTTTGACCTTAATTTGAAGTGCTCGTTGCTGTTTCAAATCTTCTGTCAACAATACCTCTTCCAATTTGAAGTCTCGCTCTAATTTACTTAACTCTTCTTGCCTTTGGTTAATTTCTTTCAACCATTGCTGTGATTGTTGTTCAATTTTTTGCTGAACCTTCTTGTACTCAGGCATTTTGGAAGTGATAAATTCTGTATCAATGTATCCAAATTTCTGGGCATAGGACCTTTGTCCAAGTAGGAATAGTCCCAAAATTAATAAAAAAAATAACTTTTTCATCATTAATTATTGCTTATCGAATTTGCTGTCCGATAGAGAAGGTAAAGGCTTGTCGTCCAAAATCAGAATCACCTGGTCTTGGTTTATCAAATCCAAAGCCATAATCTATACCAATCATACCGAAGGCAGGCATAAATATTCTAGCTCCAACTCCGGCAGATTTATACAAATTAAATGGATTATAATCTTTTAAACTAGAGAAATTATTCCCTCCTTCAGCAAAGGCTAACATAAATATGGTCGCTGATGGATTTAGAGAGACGGGGTATCTAACCTCCATCACAAATTTGTTATAGGCAACACCACCGTTTCCATAAGAACCGGATGGACCAATAATCCGGTCTTTGTATCCTCTCAATCCAACAATATCTCTGTTGAAAGAAAAGCCCTGTACCATACCAGAACCCCCTAAGTCAAATCGTTCAAAGCGAGTTGTTTCTTTTCCTCCATAAGAACCCAAAAATCCTAAATGAGCACGCGTATGGATAACAAATTTTCCGACAAGCAATGAATACCATGAAGCATCAAACATCCATTTATGATATTCAATCAATTGTCCTGTTTTATTTCCACCTAACAATGAATAAGGAGGAGTTAAAGAGGCTGTCATTGAGAAAGATGAACCACTCCTAGGGAATGTTGGATTATCCACACTATTCCTTGAGAAATTAGTCATAAATGTCAATGAAGTTGATTTTCCTTGAGGATAAGCCCAGGTATAATAACGATCTACATCATATTGAGCTAAGGAGATGGAATTACTTAAAGAGAAATAATCATCTGGCCATTTTAATCTTTTCCCTAAACTAATGGTAATACTATTCACATTAAAGTGAGCATCCAAAAGTGAATCAGGAACCGAATAAGAAGAATAACCATAAGGGTTATATCCACCATAACCTCCATATCCTCCATATCCACCATAACCTCCATATCCACCGTATCCACCGTATCCATTTCCATATCCAGAATAACCCGTTGTACGGAATTGATACGGATACGAAACACTTCGATTAAGACTTATTGAAAATGAATTTGGTTTTTTACCACCTAACCATGGTTCTGTAAAGGTCAAACTATAATTTTGATAGGCCGCGCCGTTGGCTTGTAATCTAACCGATAATTTCTGGCCATCACCAGCTGGTAAAGGTCTCCAAGCTGACAAATTTGTCACATTTCTTGCAGAAAAATTATTAAAAGTTACGCCTAATGTTCCTACAAATCCGATGTAACCTCCCCAACCTCCAGAAAGTTCAATTTGATCAGATGGCTTTTCTTCTACATTATATTCAATATCAACTGTTCCATCAGCACGTGGATTTGGTTTTGGTTCTATTTTCTCGGGATTAAAATACCCAATCGTTGACAATTCGCGAACAGTACGAATTATGGCTGATTTATTAAATTTTTGACCCGGCAAGGTACGAATTTCCCGCATAACCACATGGTCTGATGTTTTGGTATTTCCGTTCAAAATAACCTTATTGATTGTTGCCTGCTTTCCTTCAGAAATACGAATGGTCAAGTCGATTGAATCTCCTTCTACGGTCGTTTCAACAGGTTCAGCACTGTAATACAAATATCCATTATCCATATAAACGGAACTTAGATCTTCACCAGGATTTCCGCCTAAGCGTTTATCTAATTCTTCTGTATTATAAACATCCCCTTTCTTTACTCCAAGAACTTCATTTAACACGGAATCTGGATAAATATAATTTCCTTCAAAATAGACATTTCTGTAATAATATTTCTTTCCTTGCTCTGCCTGAATCTTAATTCGAACATGTGATTTTCCTTTTTTCTGAATCGAATCAGACAATATTCTAAAATCTCTATAGCCCAATTTATTCATGGCAGTTAATAATTTCTCTTTATCTTCCTCCCATTTTTTAGGCACAAATTTTGAAGGCTTGAAAATTCTACCAAATCGCTGTTGTTTGGTATTTTTCAATTTTCGGAGTAATAAGCTTCTGTCTTTCGGATTAGTCCCCTCAAATATAATTTTATCAACTTTTACTTTGTCTCCTTTTTCAACATAAACGGCAACAACTGCATTATTACCACGTAAGGTGTCAGTCTTGACTACCGTTTTTATTTTTGCATTTAATCGGCCTTTTTCCTGATAAAATTTAGTAATTGCTAATTCTAAATTTTTTCGTAAAGTTTCAGTGATAATTTTTCCTTTGTAGGTCTTCACCTTCTCATTCAAAGTTTCCTTTTCACCTTTTTTAATACCTATATAATCTAGGGAATACAATCTTGGTCGTTCTTTTAAAAATATCTCCAACCAGACCTTCTCCCCTTCTACCTTGTTGGCATAAATCTGAACATCTTCTAAAATACCCTGATCCATTATTTTTTTTATAGCTGAAGCAAGTACATCTCCCGGAATTTTTACACGATCTCCAATCTGTAATCCAGAAATATTGATCATTGAACTTCCATCATAAAACTTTGAACCTGTAACTACAATACCGGCAATTTCAAATTCCTTTGGATCTGCATAGGAAAAACTTGAAGTAGGAGCAGCACTTGAGGATGGAGCAAATAATCTTTTTCCTAAAACTTGTGATATCCCTTCATAAGAAAGCATGCTCAACAATAAAATCACACTAATTACTATTCTTTTTACCACTTGGTTAATTATTTCAAATCAAAAATTTATCCTTCACTTTGCACTTGTTCACTTGTTTTTCCAAATCTTCTTTCTCGCATTTGAAAATCAAGGATAGCTTGATGCAAATGTTCTTTTCTAAAATCTGGCCAAAACAAATCTTCATAAATATATAATTCAGCATAGGCCAATTGCCAAAGCATGAAATTACTAATTCGGTGGTCTCCTCCTGTTCGAATCATTAAATCAGGATCTGGAATTTCACCTGTTGAAAGCATCAATTTAAAGTAATCAGAAGTTAATTCTTCTGGATTAACAATACCTTCTTTGGCTTCTTTTGCAATCTTTTTAACAGCCTGCATGATGTCCCATTTTCCAGAATAGGATAAAGCCAAAATCAAGGTTAAACCTTTGTTTTCGGCCGTATGCTCAATTGCAAACTGCAATTCTTTTTGGGTTGATTCTGGCAAGGATGCCGTATCTCCAATCGCTTTTAAACGAATTTGATTTT
>JBEBDG010000197.1:0-4735 GCA_041157165.1 Bacteroidota bacterium | reverse complement strand
TTTGCATTGGTTGAAGAAGATTTAACGCAAGATCCAGATGTTCTAGATACCTGGTTCTCATCTTGGTTATGGCCGATTTCAGTTTTCGATGGCATCGAAAATCCAAACAATGAGGATATCTCTTATTATTACCCGACCAATGATTTAGTCACCGGGCCCGATATTTTATTTTTCTGGGTGGCTCGTATGATCATGGCTGGATATGAGTGGAGAGGGGAACTTCCATTCAAAAATGTGTATTTAACGGGTATTGTTAGAGATAAACAAGGCCGTAAAATGTCCAAATCTTTAGGAAATAGTCCAGATCCACTGGATTTGATTGAAAAATATGGTGCAGATGGTGTTCGCTCAGGATTATTATTTTCTGCACCAGCAGGAAACGATTTGTTATTCGATGATAAATTATGTGAACAAGGGCGAAATTTCTCCAATAAAATATGGAATGCCTTTCGCTTGGTAAAAGGCTTGCAAGTGGAAGAAGGTAATCATTTACCAGAACACCTATTAGCCATTGAATGGTTTCAATCTAAGTTGAACCAAACGGTCATTGAAATCCAAGACCACTTCAGCAAATTCAGAATTTCGGATGCGCTTCTGTCGATTTATAACTTGATATGGGACGATTTTTGTGGAAAATATCTAGAAATCATCAAGCCAGCTTATCAAAGTCCGATTAAATCAGAGACATTAGAAGCAACTATGTCCATATTTGATCAATTGATGTGTTTATTGCACCCGTATATGCCATTTATTACCGAAGAAATTTGGCAACATATGGAGGAAAGAAAAGCTGGAGAAAGTATTTGTCGAGCTGAATTTCCAAAAGGAGGGACAATCAACCAAGAATTATTAAATCAATTTGATCAGTTATTTGAAATCATATCAAAAATTAGAGAAATCAGAAACAATAAGCAATTATCTCCAAAAATGGCCTTGTCCCTGCATATTAAAACGGTGAATTCCAGCGTTTATGATGCAATGAAGCCCATTATGTCGAAATTAGCTAATTTAGAAACTGTAGCTTACACCCAAGAAACCCTAGCTGATGCTCAAACCTTTGTGGTAAAGGCAGATCAGTTTTTTGTTCCCTTAGTACTAGATGAGGATCCACAGGAGGTAAAAGCTGAGGCGGAAAAAGAATTGGCTTATTTGGAAGGATTCAAAAAATCGGTGGAAGCTAAATTGGCAAACGAGCGATTTGTACAAAACGCTAAAGCTGATTTAGTGGAAAGGGAACGTCAGAAATTAGCTGATGCAGAAAATAAAATTCAATCGTTGAAAGAAATTTTGGCTAAACTTGCTTAATGAAACTAACTAGTTTTTGTTTAGGTATTGGTCTTACAATTTGTTTTTTTTTAAGCTCGTGTTCTGAAAAAAAAGCAGCAGATGGTTCCTCAAAAAGAGCCCTAAAATTGACCATCAATCATCTCGAAAACGCTTTTCAACAAGCAAAGTCGATACATGAAATGGATTCTATTTTATTGGCGAATCCGGATGTGTTAGAAGTTTATTTTAAAACAAAAAAGAGCCAAAGCGCTGCTTTGGCAAATTCTTTGTTTCAAATATATCAACATAAAGAATTTCAAAAGTTTTTACTTCAATCCAAAGAATCCTCTTTTTTTGGAAAAAATAATTGGGAAAAACAATTAGAAACTGCCTTAATGGAGATTTCCAAGCAATACCCCAATAGTAAATTGCCAAAAGTTAAAACTGTTTTTACCGGTTTTGGTGGGGCCGGCCAGTTTGCAGCGCAGCACGCGATTGTAACGGATTCCTTAATTATAATTGGATTAGATTATTTCATGGGCAGCAGGGGTTTGTTTTTACCACCTGATGTGTATGATTACCAAATCAAACGTTTAGAACCCAACGGAATTGTTGGGCAGATAATGGTACTTTATTCCAATTACTTCAACAAACACGATGATCGCAATCGTACTTTATTGAGTGATATGATTTGGTATGGAAAAAGTTATTATTTCGCTAAAAAATTAATTCCAGAAATTCCAGACTCAACCCTCTTTGGATATTCACAGGCTGAATTGGAGGGCGCAAATAAATTTCAAGATTTAATATGGGAACATTTTGTAGCCAATTCGCTGTTTTACAAGAAAGATGAATTTCTAAAAACCAAGTATGTAGGAGAACGCCCTAAAACGCCAGAAATTGGACCTGCTTGTCCAGGATCCATTGGACGTTGGTTGGGCTACACTATTGTAAATCATTACCAAAGTAAATTTCCAAACAAAACTTTGTTGGAAATAATGAATATAAGTGATGCAGAACAGTTGTTAAGAGATTCCGATTATCGAGGAAAAGGAAATTCGAAAGAATAATATGGCAAAGAGACATGAGAGTTTTGGTGCGGGTGTGGAACCTAAAGACAAAGTAAAAATCAGTAAAGAGGGTATTTTAAAGGCTTTAAAGATTTTCAGATTTGTACTTCCATACAAATGGACCTTTATTTCTGGGATTATTTTTTTAGTTCTTTCCAACTTAACTACTTTGAGTTTCCCATTATTAATTGGAGAAATGACAAAGGTGATAGAAGGAAAATCTTCCTACGACATCAATACCGTTACGCTATTTTTCATCAGTATTTTAGTAGTTCAGGCTATTTTATCTTTTTTCAGGATTTATACTTTCACCAGAGTAAGTGAGTGGGCCATGCGCGATATGCGCCAATCGCTTTACGGAAAAATCATTAGCTTGCCAATTTATCATTTTGAGAGGCGCAGAGTGGGGGAAATGATGAGTCGGATCACTTCAGATATAACGCAATTACAAGATGTATTGTCAATTACCATTGCAGAATTTTTCAGGCAAATTTTTACTTTAATTGGTGGAATTGCCTTGATTACTTATTTATCTTGGAAGTTAACACTATTCATGTTGTGCACATTCCCAGTATTGGTGTTAGCTGCAATTGTATTTGGAAAATATATTCGAAAAATATCTAAAAAATCACAAGATGAATTGGCTAATACCAACATTATTGTAGAGGAAACCTTTCAATCCATTACAGCTGTCAAGGCATTTACCAATGAACGATGGGAGATCAAGAGGTATACAGATTCTTTACAAAAAGTGGTTCATCAGGCCTTATTGGCCGCAACTTTTAGGGGAGGATTTGTGAGCTTTGTTATATTTGCCTTGTTTGGAGGCATTGTGGCGGTGGTATGGTTTGGTGCTCGATTGGTAGCCAATGGGGATATTATCTTGGCTGATTTATTAACATTTATATTTTACACGGCATTTATTGGTGGATCTGTTGGGGGATTAGGGGACATTTATGCCCAATTACAAAAGACGATTGGGGCATCCGACCGAATATTAGAGATCTTAAATGATCCCTCAGAAATAGATGTCACAAAATCAGAAGGTAAGGAAGCTCCTGCTTTTGGAAATATTGAATTGAAAGATATACATTTTACCTATCCAAGTAGGAAAGAAGTTGAAATTTTAAAAGGAATTAATTTTACAATAGAGCCCGGACAAAAAATTGCCATAGTTGGACCATCAGGAACTGGAAAATCAACCTTAGCACAATTAATGATGCGGTTTTATGAACCTACTAGTGGAGAAATACTTTTAGAGGGAAATAATATCAATCAAATTGACATTGAGTCTTGGAGAAAAATGGTGGCATTGGTACCACAGGAAGTTCTGTTATTTGGAGGAAGTATCCGAGATAATATTGGATATGGAAAGCCAAGTGCGAGTCAAGAAGAGATTGAAAAAGCTGCAGAATTAGCATATGCAAAAGAATTTATAGAGGCTTTTCCGGAGAAGTGGGATACTATGGTGGGAGAAAGGGGTGTTAAATTATCAGGTGGACAAAGGCAACGAATTGCGATCGCGAGAGCAATATTAAAGAATCCGAAGTTTTTATTATTGGATGAAGCGACAAGTGCATTAGATTCCGAATCAGAGAAGTGGGTACAAATTGCATTAGAGGAATTGATGAAAAATAGGACCTCATTAATCATCGCGCATAGACTTTCGACTATTCGAAATGCAGATTTAATTATAGTGATGAAGGACGGTAAAATTGTGGAAAGCGGAAGTCATGAAAAATTAATGGAGAAAAAATCAGGAGTTTATCAAAAAATGGTAAAATTGCAGAGTAATCATATCGCAGAATAAATGGCGACGGCAAAGGAAAAATTAGAACAATTTCAGTTAAGAAATACTCCTTGTAGAGAGGAAGTATTACGCGTATTGGAATCAAAAAGTTTTGCACAGAGTCAAGGCGATATAGAAACTATCTTGATTAGTCAATTTGATCGAGTAACCATTTATCGAACTTTAAAAAGTTTTTTAAAATCGGGCATAATCCATAAAGTATTAGATGATGAAGGAGGTGTAAAATATGCACTATGTAAAGAATTATGTCATCATTCCGACGGAACACATCACCAGCACGATCACGTACATTTCAAGTGCAATCAATGTGGTCAAACCACTTGTCTGGAAGATGTTTATATTCCTAAAATATCATTACCATCAGGTTATAAGAAATTAGAAAGTAATTTACTGATTCAAGGAGTTTGTAGGGAGTGTGAAATCAAGTGATTCAAAACTTTATTCACTCTAATTACACTATTCACTTTATTCACTTAATATAAAACAGAAAAGGCTCCTATTGTGGAGCCTTAGAATAATAACTTGGAGCTTACTTACTTTCCCGGGTTTGATCCCAGTATCATCAGCGGTGCGGGGCTTAACTTCTCTG
>JBEBDG010000196.1:0-4746 GCA_041157165.1 Bacteroidota bacterium | reverse complement strand
CAACAACTTTTTGCTTAACACGATCCATGAATTTTTCATTCGCAAATGGTACAGGAGATACGGCACCCATTCCTCCAGTATTCAATCCTTCATCATTTTCACGAATTCGCTTATAATCTTTTGCTTCTGGTAGAATTACATAATGATCCCCATCACTTAACACGAAAACGGATAATTCAATTCCTTGTAAAAAATCTTCTATCACTACTTTTGAACTCGCATCACCAAATTTGGCATCTAACAACATGTCCTTTAAACATGTTTGAGCTTCTTGCAAGTTTTGTGCTATGATGACCCCTTTTCCTGCAGCTAATCCATCGGCTTTTAAAACGGTAGGATAATGTTGAGATTCCAAATAAGCAAGCCCTTCCTCAATCGTATCTTTAATAAACGTTTTTGATTTGGCTGTAGGAATGTGGTATTTGTGCATGAAGTTCTTGGAGAAATCCTTACTTCCTTCAAGTTGGGCACCTAATTTCCCTGGACCAACAATTCCAACATGAGCTAGACTTGGATCTGCTTCTAAAAAATCACGAATACCTTTTACCAAAGGTTCTTCTGGCCCAACAATTAAAAGCTCAATTTGATTCTCTTGGATCGCTTGGCGAATACCATCAAAATCGTTTAACTGTATAGAAAGGTTTGTTCCAATTTCAGCTGTTCCCGGATTCCCCGGAGCAATAAATAAATTACTTAGGAGGGGACTTTGGGATATTTTCCACGCAAAGGCATGTTCTCTACCACCAGATCCCAATATTAAAACATTCATATAAATTTAATTAGCTAATTCACTCAAAAATTTGATTCGCATCAACCGTAATTCCTCCTCAATGACATCATCGATATTACAATCTTCAAGTGCTTGGGCAATATTATCTGTATCTGCACTCATGAAATAGTCATAAATTTCTTCCTGTTTATCAGGGTCAATTACCTGATTGATGTAATAATCTAAATTTAATTTTGTTCCCGAATAACAAATGGTTTCAATTTCACTGATTAATTCATCCATTGAAAGTTCCTTTTGCTCGGCAATAATATCCAAATCAATTTTTCGATCAACCTGTTGGATGATATAAATTTTGATCATAGATTTATTGACGGTAGACTTAACAACAACTTCCTTCGCAGTTTCAATTTCATTCTCCTCCACGTACCTGTTGATGACGTCCAAAAACGGTTTCCCAAATTTAATCACTTTTCCCATACCTACCCCATTAATTTGTGCCATTTCTTCCTGGCTACTTGGGTAGGTAGTTGCCATTTCTTCTAAGGATGGGTCTTGGAAAATGACATATGGAGGCAAATTTTTCTCTTTTGCTATTTTTTTTCGAAGCGTTTTTAAGATTTCAAATAGTTCCGTATCATATGCCTTCGCATTGATTCCTGATTCTTCCTCCTCAATTGCTTCTTGGACTTCTTTCTCGTAATCGTGATCTTTATAAAAAGTCAATGGAAAAGAATTGCTTATAAATTCTTCTCCTTTTTTTGAAATTTTCCAACAACCTAAATTTTCAATGTCTTTTTCTAATAACCCATGAATCGCCATTTGTTTAATAAAAGACAACCAAGGTGAAACATGTAAAGTCTCAGGTTCTATTTTTTTCTTAGGTGTTTTCTTCGCTTTGGGAGCTTTCTTTTTTGGCTTCCTTTCCTCATCTTCCTCATCGTAATCACTTTCTAAATCCTCATCTTCATCTTCATCTTCATCCTCATCCTCATCATCTTCCTCTGTTTCATCATTTATCCAAAAAGGTTTTTGTCCTTTTCCAAAATAGGAGGATTGGTCATGTCCATAGCTTTCTACATATTGGGTAAGCTTCCCTTCTATAATATCTGCAATGTGTTCCGAATCAAATTTTTCTTCTGTCTCTTTTATGGTTTTTAACACCCAAAGTACCTCCTCCTCAGATTTGAAAGATGGTTTAGTGTGCTGACAATTGTCACAAAATCCACAATCATCAGCAAGATGTTCTCCAAAATAATGCAACAGTTGTTTTCTACGGCAAACCCCAAGGTTTGCAAAATCTTCCATTTCTGCCAACAACAATTTGGCATTTTCTTTTTCAGAATTCCCCTTATTTTTATTGAACTTATCAAGTTTTTCAATATCACCCTGTGCGAAAAATAATATACAAGTTCCATCTAATCCATCTCTACCTGCACGGCCTGTTTCTTGGTAATATCCTTCTAAAGATTTTGGAGCATCATAATGAATGACAAATCGAACATCTGGTTTATCAATTCCCATACCGAAGGCAATAGTAGCCACCATTACATCCACTTCTTCATTTAAAAAGGCTTCTTGGTTAGCCATTCGAACCTGCGGTTCAAGTCCTGCATGATATGGAAGAGCATTTACCCCATTTACATGTAATAAATCTGCAACTTCTTCTACTTTTTTTCTGCTTAAACAATAGATTATACCCGCCTTTCCCGTATGTGATTTAATATATCGAATCAACTGCTTATCAACCTCGTGTTTCGAACGAATTTCATAATACAAATTTTTTCGATTAAAGGAAGTTTTGAACACATGAGCATCCTCTAAACCGAGCGTTTTTTGGATATCTTGCTGAACTTTTGGCGTTGCTGTGGCCGTTAAGGCAATAATTGGCAGCTTAGTGTCAATTTCTTCAATGATCGATTTGATTTTTCGATACTCAGGTCTGAAATCATGTCCCCATTCTGAAATACAATGTGCTTCATCAATTGCAACAAAAGATATTTTTGCTTGACGCAAAAAAGACAAATTTTCTTGCTTATTTAATGATTCTGGGGCAATGTATAAGAGTTTTACCTCCCCTTTTAAGACTTCTGCTTTTACCTTATTAATTTCAGCCTTGCTCAAAGATGAATTTAAGAATTGTGCGTTTACACCAAATGCTATCATTTGATCCACTTGGTTTTTCATCAATGCAATCAAAGGAGAAATAACAATTGCCGTTCCTTCCATTACAATTGCAGGTAATTGATAACATAAGGATTTACCAGCTCCTGTTGGCATCAATACAAAACCATGATTGCCTTCAATGGTATTTTTAATTATGGCCTCTTGCTCCCCTCTGAATTGGTCAAATCCAAAAACTTGCTTAAGCTGATCTTTTAAAACCTCTGTGGTAATGTTATTAGGCATAATTTTTAAACATTGGTTTGTTGTTCTTAGTCTAAATTTACTCTTTTTGGGTATCTTTGAACCGCAAAACATCTTTAAATTGAAATTAAGCAAAAATATTGAATCCACAGCAAAAAAAATTTTACAAGAAGAGGCTAATGCCATTCTTCGGGTAAAAGATTTGATAGATTCCCATTTTGTCGCTTGTGTGGAACATATTTTATCCCAAAAGGGTCGCGTAGTATTTACAGGTATCGGAAAGTCGGCCATCATTGCTCAAAAAATTGTGGCTACATTGAATTCCACTGGAACGCCTGCTATTTTTATGCATGCCGCAGATGCCATTCATGGTGATTTAGGTATGATTCAATCCGAAGATTCAGTTGTCTGTATTTCTAAATCAGGAGATACCCCCGAAATAAAGGTTTTGGTCCCTTTGATTAAGCGTACCGGCGTCCCATTGATAGCAATGGTTTCCAATCCAAATTCATTTTTAGGTCAACAAGCTGATTTTATTTTACATGCTTTAGCAGAGAAAGAAGCAGATGGACTTAATTTGGCCCCTACAACTTCCACAACGGTAGCCCTCGCTCTTGGAGATGCATTGGCTGTTTGTCTTTTAGAGGCTCGAGGTTTTTCTTCACAGGATTTTGCAAAATATCACCCAGGAGGTGCTCTTGGAAAACGATTATACTTAAAAGTAAGTGATATTTACCCTCATCATGATTTTCCTAAAATTACTCCTCAAGCTACCATTCAAGAAGCTATTCATGAAATATCATCCAAAAGGTTAGGTGCCACCACCATAATGGATGGAGATCAATTATTGGGGATTATCACCGATGGAGATGTGCGTCGTATGTTGGAACAATCTTCTAATTGGGCTCAGGTGAATATTCTAGATATGATGAATAAACAACCTAAAACCATTGATGCCGATTCTTATGCAACTGAGGCTTTGGCATTGATGCAAGAAAAAAATATAACTCAGTTAGTTGTACTTGAAAACAATAAAGCCGTTGGCTTTGTCCATTTGCATGACTTGTTGAAAGAGGGAATTGTATAGCTTAGAAGTTGATAGTTGATTGCTGAAAACTGAGGCTTTTACTTTCAACTTTATCGCATCCTATCTGAACTTCTCACCAACATTTCATCTTTTCGTATCAATCGATTAGCTATCATATTGCCTAGTAAAGCAATTACCAAAGCATAAAAACCCAGATCGTATTTTCCGTTTTGCTCAGGTGCAAAAAGTGGAATGGCTTGTTTGAAAATAATGAAAAATCCATAACCTACAGTCCCTGCAATAAGCATCGAATTGAATAATCCCATCATCATTTGGCGCATTCTATTTTTATATGAAAATAATATGCCAATGGTTAAAAGCATTGAGGCTCCCAACAGGGCTGTCAATAAAAAATGAGTGCTTTCAAAAACAGTTTTTCCATTTAAACTATGGTACAAGTTTTGAATAGTTACGACAACATTATTTCCATCAAAATTGTTTTTTGACCAAATGGATGTGCCGCTCAAAACAAAAATTTCGCAAGCAATAACGAGCAATAAGAATATAGATTGAGGTCTTTGAATCATAATTGTTATTTTTTTTGCAAAGCTATTGAAATTCCATC
>JBEBDG010000195.1:0-4747 GCA_041157165.1 Bacteroidota bacterium | reverse complement strand
CTTAAAGAATTTATAAAATTCAAAAACACGTCCAATCCAAGAATTAAATTTGGATTTTTAAGTCAAAAAGATGCAGGTGAAAAAAATCCCTTAGATTTTTATTCATTATTTGTTGAAATAAATCCAACTAAATTGCTACAAAAAGTTATTATTGGAGATTATTCAGTCCAATGGGGGCAGGGCCTATTACAAACAGGAGGGTTTAATCTTGGCAAAAATTATGAAAGCATCAAATCTACACAAAAATTCCATATTGGAGGTTTACCCTATAGTTCAAGTGCTGAATATTCATTTAACAGAGGAATATATATCCATAAAATCCTTTCAAAAGGAATAAATTGGCAATCTTTTATAAGTAATAAATACCTAGATGGAAAAATATATGAAACACCCAACCAAAGAGGGTTCCGGACTATCGATTCGGATGGATACCATAGAAATTCATCTGAAATCGCTAATCAAAAGACCATTCATGAATTCAAATGGGGAAATAGTATTGAGATCCTTCTTTCGAATGAACATCGGCTACAACTAAATTCAATTCATACAGCCTATCAGCTACCAAAAATTCCCTCCGGTATTGATTATAAAAACAATGAATGGACCGGATCTAAATATACTTTATGGAGTATCTCCCATACAGGCAACTTTCATAATTTAAGGATGAACAATGAATATGCCCTCATAAATCTCAATTCCTATGCATTGATACATGGTGCCGCCTTTTCTTTTTCAAAAAAACAAGATGTTTCCTATTTGATACGTTACTACAAAAGTGGTTTTTACAATCCAGACGGTAAGGCATTCGGAGAGAATACGAAAAATGAAAATGAGTTCGGACTATTCCTAGGCCATCAATTCCAATTTAGTAAACGAAAAAAAGTATCAAGTTACCTTGATTTATTTTATTTTCCTGAAATCAAATACCAAGTTTCAAGCCCAAATACTTTTGGCTGGGAAATATTGACTAGGTACCAAATGGAGCGAAAAAATGCATTTAAATTTTTTTTTCAAACTAAATGGATAAGCAAGCAAGAAGATTATATTATTGGTAAAAATGAAAAAAAAATTCAAAGAATACATGATTTTCAAGAAAGTTTAGATTTCACAACCATTACAAAAAATTCATTTCAAGCCCACAGCCGATTGATGCTTCATGCACTTCAAAAAAATAAAAATTTTTATTTAGGATTCATGTTGCTCCAAGATATTGATTTAAATGGCAGAAAAATAAGCTTTAATGGGCGCTTTTCTTATTTCAAAACACCTAATTATGACACTAGGTTATATGCATTTGAACCGGGATTACCCTTTAGTTTTAATTTAATTGCCTATTCAGGTGAAGCTATTAGATTAGCCTCTACCCTCGAAATAACTGTAAATAAATACGTACGTATTTCAACAAAAATAGGCAGAACATTCTATTTTGACCGCAATGAAATTGGCTCAGGAACAGATATGATTCAAAGTAATCACAAAACGGACTTTAGCCTGCAATTCATGTATAAAAATTTATAATATTGCTTGACGCACTTTTAATAATCGTTCCAATAATCCTTCCAATTGGTCCAAAGGAAGCATATTGGCTCCGTCTGATTTAGCAATGGATGGGTTCGGATGGGTCTCAATAAAAAGACCATGAGCACCAGTTGCAATTGCAGCTTTTGCAATGGTTTCAATTAAAGCAGGTTGTCCACCTGTGACACCAGCCGATTGGTTGGGTCTTTGTAATGAATGTGTACAATCCATGATGACAGGCACATTGAAAGCTGCCATTTCAGGAATATTTCTATAATCCACTACTAAATCGCCATATCCAAACGAATTCCCTCGATCAGTTAGGTAAACGACCGCATCGGGATGCTCATGTAACACTTTTTCAACAGCAAATTTCATCGAATTACCAGACATAAATTGCCCTTTTTTTATATTAACGGCCTTCCCGGTTTTGGCCGCTGCTGCAAGCAAATCTGTTTGTCGACAGAGAAATGCTGGAATTTGCAAAACATCTACATATTCGGCAGCCATAGCAGCTTCCACTGATTCATGAATATCTGTTACAGTTGGAATTTGATAATGATTTCCAACTTCTTTTAATATTTCCAAGGCAAGAATATCCCCTATTCCAGTGAATGAATCGATTTTGGTACGATTTGCTTTCCGATATGAACCCTTAAAAATATATGGAATACCCATTGACTGGGTCATGGTATAAATTTTTTCAGCTATTTCGAATGCCAAGTCTTTGCTTTCAATAGCACAACTTCCTGCCATTAAGAAAAAGGGACCCTTCGCTATGGATTCCAAATTGGGTAATTTCATTTTATAAAATATTTACTTCTGTCTCTAACTTTATTCCAAATTTTGATAAAACGGATTGTTTTATTTTCTCTGAAAGTTTTATCAACTCCTCACCCTTTGCATTTCCATAATTTACTAAAACCAAAGCCTGCTTGGCATGTACGCCGGCATCACCTTTTCTGTATCCCTTCCACCCAGCTTGCTCAATCAGCCAACCTGCCGGAAATTTGATATCATTTGAACCCTCAACTACATATCTTGGAATTGATGGGTATTTTTCAATTACCTCCTGGGCCTTATTGATAGAAAGAGTTGGATTTTTGAAAAAACTACCTGAATTTCCAATTTCTTTAGGATCCGGTAGTTTACTTTGTCTAATCTCAATTACTGCATTCGAGACATCTTTTATGCTTGGATTTTCTATTCCATGAGCCTTTAAAACTTCATTAATAATCCCATAGGAGGTATTAATTTGAGGATGCTTATTTAATTTAAAGCAAACCTTTACAATTAAATACTTTCCTTTTCCTGCATGTTTGAAATAACTTTCTCTATATCCAAAGGCACATTGATACGAATCAAATTTTTCAATTTCTAAAGTCTCGAGATTCAAAGCCTCTAGGTAAACAAAACTATCTTTAATTTCAGTACCATAAGCTCCAATATTTTGCATTGGTGCTGCACCAACTGTACCCGGAATTAAGGACAAATTTTCCAAGCCACCCCAAGCATGATCAACCGTAAATAGTACAAACTCATGCCAATTCTCTCCCCCTCCTGCCTTGATCCAAACAAATTGATCATCTTCTTGTTCAATTTCAATCCCTTTAATTTCATTTTTAATTACTAAACCAGGAATGTTTTTGGATAATAATAAATTACTCCCTCCACCCAAAATCAACAATCCATCCATCATTAAATCAAAATGTCTTTTTTTGACTTCAATGAATTGCTTATAATCAGAAATACAAATAAAATTTTCAGCAACAACGTCTAAACCGAAGGTATTATAAGATTTTAAAGAAATATTTTTTTTCAAATCAATAACCATTACAATAATTTGGTTGATAAAAATTCTTGCAAACTAGGAATTTTTGCCTCTAAAATATTTTTATTGTTTCCTTCCCAAACTTTTTTACCATCTTTTAAGAACATGATATATTGCCCCATTCTCATAACTGAATTCATATCATGGCTAATCACCAAAGTTGTTATACCAAATTCTTCGGTAATTTCTTGAATCAACAAATCAATTTTTACGGCAGTAAGAGGATCTAAACCAGAGTTGGGTTCATCACAAAATAAATACTTAGGATTCATTACAATCGCTCGAGCAATACCTACTCGCTTTTTCATACCACCGGAAATTTCAGAAGGCATACGATAGGCTGCCTGTTCTAGTCCTACTCTTTGAAGACAAACCATTGCCCTATCATTTTTTTCTTGAAGAGTTTGATTCGTAAGAATATCTAAAGGAAAACGAACATTTTCTAAAACTGTTTTCGAATCAAATAGAGCTCCTCCCTGAAAAAGTACTCCCATTTCTCTCCGAATTTCTTTTACGACCTCCTGATTAGCAGTCAACATATTTCTACCATCAAAAAGAACTTCCCCTTTCTCTGGTGTCAAAATACCAATCATACATTTTAAAAGTACACTTTTCCCTGTCCCACTTCCACCAATTACCATACTAGTGGTACCTTTTTGAAACGTACCACTAATACCATCAAGCACTACTCGCCCATCAAATTCTTTATGAATGTTATTGATTTGGATCATTCCCAAAAATACAGATAATTGACAACAAATTATAGTTTCGAGAGATGATGACCCATTTTTTCTTTTTTGGTCTTTAAATATCGCTCATTGTGTGGATTGGCAGGTATCTCAATGCCCAAGGTTTCAACAATTTCCAAACCATATCCTAACAAACCCGCACGTTTTTTAGGGTTATTGGAGATTAACTTTATCTTTTTAACACCCAAATCCCTTAGTATTTGTGCGCCAACCCCGTAGTCACGTTCATCCATTGCAAAACCTAATTCTAAATTGGCCTCCACCGTGTCTCGACCCATCTCCTGCAATCTATATGCTTTGAGTTTATTCAAAAGACCAATTCCCCTACCTTCTTGAAACATATATAAAATAATTCCCTTGCCTTCTTTTTCAACCATTTGCATCGCTTGATGCAATTGTCCACCACAATCGCACCTACAACTTCCAAAAATATCACCCGTTACACATGAACTATGCACTCGAACCATAACTGGTTCAGATTCGCTCCAATTTCCTTTGATTAATGCCAAGTGAGTATCACCTGTATTTTTTTGTCTGAAGGCAATTAATTCAAAATCGCCCCACTCCGTAGGCATTTCAACCCCAATTTCTCTAGTGATTAAAGATTCTGTTTTTAATCGATACTCGATTAAATCTTTAATTGTTACTA
>JBEBDG010000194.1:0-4772 GCA_041157165.1 Bacteroidota bacterium | reverse complement strand
TAATTTTTCAAAAGCAACTGGAATGTAATTTGACAATGCTGGATCGTTCACAACCTTGACAAGGTATCTTTTGTACAGTGGCAAGGCAGTTTTAGACCCTTCACCTAAGGCGCCTGTTCTAAAGTGTATTGAACGATCATCACCTCCCACCCAAACACCAGTAATCAAATTATGGGTCATTCCAATAAACCAGCCATCTGAATGATTGGAAGTTGTACCTGTTTTAGCGGCATGTGCCGGCGCATATCTATTTTTTCGATCGTATAAAACTTCTCCTTCATTCCAAAGCAAAGAACTACCCGTACCACCCTCATAAACTACCCCTTCCAACATGGAACGCAACAACTGAGCGGATTCTTTTTTGATAACCCGATAAGAGACTGGCTCAAATACTTGTAAAGACTTACCATTTGAATCTTTAATTTCCGTAATTAACATCGGTTCAACATGGATTCCTTCATTAACAAAAGCTGTGTATGCACCAATCATTTCATACAAAGAAACATCAAAAGACCCTAAACCAATAGAAGGAACAGCTTTCAAATCACTTTTAATACCCATTTTTTGGGCATAATACATCACAGTATCTGCACCAATTTCATTAGTCAAACGAGCAGTGATGGAATTGATACTTTTAGCCAATGCTCTTCTTATTGGCATCATGGTAAACGAAAAAGTCCCATCAGCATTGCTTGGCCTCCACATCTTCTTCTCTCCTTTTTCTTCTACTTCAATTTCAAAAGGTTCATCCTTCATCATGTAACAAGGAGATAAATCTTTTGGACCATCAATGGCTGCGGTGTACACAAAGGGTTTAAAAGTTGACCCAGGCTGACGCTTACCTTGTTTCACATGGTCATATTTAAAATAATTAAAGTCTAATCCACCTACCCAAGCTTTGATACCTCCTGTGTATGGATCTAAAGACATCATACCCGCCTGTAAAAACTTTTTGTAATATTGAATAGAGTCATACGCACTCATAGTCATTTTCTCTTCACCTACAGCGTTTCTAGAATACACCCACATCTCCCGTTTCACATTTTTCATGTAATACCAAACGGAATCTTCTTGATTGGGGAAGCGTTTTTTCAAGGATTTAAAATATTCTGTACGTTTGGCAACCGTATCAATAAAGCCTGGAATCTCTACACCATGTTCATCTACCCAAGGTTTTTGATTGGCCCAATGGTTATCAAAAGTACGTTGCAAGGAACGCATTCCATCTTCCACTGCCTCCTCTGCATGTAATTGCATGCGCGAATCAATACTTGTATAAATTTTTAAGCCATCACGATACAAATCAATTTCCATTTCGTTGGCCTTTGCCCATTCGTTAATGAATTTAGCAACAGCTACTTTAAAATAATTACCAGTCCCATCATAGGGGGATTCTAAATTTGGTTTGAGAAGAATCGGTAATGGGGAAATTGAATCATAAGCTTGCTTGCTTAAATAACCCATTTTTACCATTTGTGAAAGAACAACGTTTCTCCGCTTCCAAGCCTTGTTTTGTTCCAAGGGTTTTCCATCGTATCGGGTAGGATTATAGGTAGTAGTTGCCTTTTGCAAGCCAATTAGGATGGCAGCTTCTTGAACATTCAAACTATCGGGTGAAGTACTAAAATACGTTTTAGCAGCAACCTTAATCCCATAAGCATTGTTACCATAATCAACAGTATTCAAATACCATAGAATAATTTCATCTTTCGTATAAAAACGTTCTAATTTAATGGCAGTTACCCATTCTTTAGTTTTATAAATGAGTTTACTTAATCCGGGTATATACCCCAACAAACCCGTTTTGAAGAATCCTTTTTTTACACGCGTTTTAAACAAATTCTTTGCTAATTGTTGAGAGATGGTACTTCCCCCTCCACGATCTCCACCTGTTGCCATACCAAGCGCTACCCCAGCCCAGGCTTGAAAATCGATTCCGGTATGCTCATAAAAACGAGAATCTTCCGTTGCAACCAAAGCCTTTACCAAAAAAGGCGAAATCTTTTTAAAATCACGAATAGGAGTCCTATTTTCTGCAAAAAATTTACCTAATAAAACACCATCAGCAGAATAAATTTCAGAGGCTTGTGACAACTTTGGATTTTGTAATTCGTCCACACCAGGCATTTCTCCCGTTAAAAATAAAAAATTGGTGTTAATGACAAAAAAGTAAAGAAAAATAAACAAAACTGTTTTTCCCGTGATCTTCCAAACACGAACAATTGGCTGATAGAATTTGGATTCTTTATCTACCTTAGTATCATACCATGCTTGTAATTTACGTAGGTATTCCTTAGCAATTGTTAGAAATTCTAAATACTTGTATTCAAGCTTTTCATATTTAGATTGACCCAAAACTTTTTTTAGCATGGCTAAAAAAAGAATAACTAATTTTCCTAAGTAGAGGAAAATTAGCTGTTCCAAATCATTCCAAACCTTACGGATTTTACTAAACATATTTTTCTTTAAGGCTTAATCTAACTCTAATTGCTCTAAGATACTCATTAAATCTGAAAAATCTCTAAAACCTGGACGATCCTCAACCCCACTTTGTACTTCAATTCCTTTAATTGAGCTATTATCCACCCAATCAATTAGGTCATCCTCAGAAATATCAAAGCTTAAAATAATTGGATATTGTGCAGCCCAAATTTCAATCGAGCTTTTTAAACCTTCGTAATCTGCCATATCAGTGCATTCAAGCACAAAGGTTTCCACAGCGGGTGCGTTTAAGGCAAACGCATTTGGCAAATTGGAGGTCGAAATATCAATTTTTTGTAAAATGGGTAAACCTAATTCTTGTAAAGCAATCAGATCTATCTTTTCAGTAACTTGTATTTTATCTGGCTGGTATTCTTTCACCAATTGTTTAATTTCCTCTATGTTTTTTGAAGCGAATTCACCAACAATAGAAACACCTGCTAACCAAGATTTGATTTCATTGAATTTGGCAACTTCCAAATCTGGAAAGGGGAATCCCAACATCTCAACTCCCATTCCAGCACAATAGCGTGCATCAGATAAGTTTGTAATGCCTGTAACTTTAACTTGTGTTTTTAACATATTTTTAATTTTTCTTCCCAAATACTTCCTTTTTTGTAGGATTTTAAAATCCAACCACCTCCTACGACATCATTACCTTCATAGAAAACTGCGGCTTGTCCTGGAGCTATTCCGCTTACTTCCTCATTAAATTCAACAAGTATTTGATTATTGTATTGACTAACATGGCTCATCGTTCCTGAATCCTTGTATCGTACTTTCGTTAAAGATTCTATTCCATTTTCTGGAATTGATTCATATTTTTGAAGATTTAACTGACCAACCACCATCGATGTTCGATTTAAATCTTCAATTTTACCAATCACCACTTCATTTGTTTCTTTTCTAATTTCTGTTACGAATGCAGGAAAGCCAAAGGCCTTGCCTAATCCTTTTCGCTGGCCAATGGTATAAAAAGGGTAACCTTCATGTTGGCCTATAACCTTTCCTTCCTGATCAATAAAATTACCTCCTTTAACTTGTTTCTCTAAGTCTGGAACCCTTCGTTTTAGAAATCCACGATAATCATTATCTGGAACAAAACAAATCTCATAACTTTCTGATTTATTTACCAAGTCTTCAAAACCTCTTTCACTTGCCAATTCACGTATATGTTGTTTGGTCATTCCACCCAAAGGCAAAAGGGTTCGAGCAAGACTTTCTTGAGAGATTCCCCATAAGACATAACTTTGATCTTTTAGAACATCTACACCTTTTGAAATCACAAATCTTCCATTTTCATTTCTTATTTGGGCATAATGTCCTGTGGCGATAAATTCACAACCTAATTGATCGGCTCTTCTAAGTAAGGCATCCCATTTGATATGGGTGTTACACATGACACAAGGATTTGGGGTTCTTGCTTCGAGGTATTCTTGTGTAAAATAATCGATAACTGAATCGCCAAATTCTTCTCTGATATCTAAAATATAATGCGGAAATCCTAAATTAACTGCAATATGTCGTGCATCATTTATTGAATCCAATGAACAACAACCTGTTTCTTTTTTATCTCCTCCAGAACTAGCATAGTCCCATGTTTTCATGGTCATGCCTACCACTTCATATCCTTGTTCATGTAGCAAAACAGCTGCTACTGAGCTATCAATTCCGCCACTCATGGCGACTAATACTCTTCCTTTATTGTTCATAACATCTAAGCAGGTTCAAGGCCTGTCGAATAAAACACAAAATTAGTAGTTTTTATACAGATTTGTTTCTTTCCATCTGAATAACTTCTAAATCAAAGATTCTTTTTTGATCAATCTTGAATTGGATGGCTGTTTGTACTGGATGAAAGCCGTGTTTTCCGGCTGCTCCGGGATTTAGGAAGAGCATGTTATTACGTTTGGCATCTCTCTTTACTTGTAAAATATGCGAATGCCCGCAAATAAAAATCATTGGCATGCCTAATGACATGGCCTCTAAACCATCAGGCTTATAAGAAGAGGGCGCTCCGCCAATGTGGGTCATTGCTACAGTTACTTCTTCGCAACGGAAACGCAGTATTTTGGGATACATTCTCCGTAAGACCCCCCCATCAATATTTCCATAGACCGCCCTTACAGGTTTATTGGTGGCTAAAAGAAAATCGGCTAATTCAACTGTTCCCCAATCTCCTGCATGCCAAATTTCATCGCAATCGGCTAAAGCTTGGTCTAGTCGCTGGTCCCAAAAACCATGCGTATCAGAAATCAAAAGAATCTTTTTCAACTTATTGTCCTTTATGC
>JBEBDG010000193.1:0-4775 GCA_041157165.1 Bacteroidota bacterium | reverse complement strand
TCTCCACCAATCCCTTGAAAAAGGATTTCTTTACGATCTGCTTTCCCATCTCGGTTGTCATCATACATTTTCCAAATGTAAGGACTTTGTGAAACGATGACTACGTTATCAAGAACAGCTATTCCTAGAGGCGCATTTAAGTCTTTTGATTGGTAAAAAACGGTTTGCTTGTCTGCCTTACCATCTTTGTTGGTATCCTCCAAAATTAAAATTCTATCCCCTTCCGGATTTGTTGGGTTCCCATTGATGGCAGGACGATAATTGTAAGCTTCCAAAACCCAAATTCTACCTTGGGCATCCACCTCTATATTGGTTGGATTTTTCAACATTGGTTCGGTGGCAAAAGTACTAAGCTCAAGTCCTGGATATACCTCCAAATCAGAAACATCTCCTGTACCTTCTTGTTTCAATTCCTTTTTTAAGCCATTAATAAATGATTGTTTTTGATTGAAAAAAGAGAAAAAAAGGAGAGACAAAATAGATAATGAAGCCAATAAAAGCGGTTTCATTTTTGAATGCAAAAATGACTTTTTCATTTAAATTAGTTTAGAGAAAATAATTACTTAAAAATAAGATAAAATTTTATAATTTTCTTTATAAAATTTGTCATTAAAGATTCTTTGAAAGAATTTTTAAGTAAACCTTTGGAGGTTGAAGGCAATAATAACCATGCCTTGATGAAATAATAGAATTTTAAAAACCAATTTTTATTTATTTCATGGGATTCTAAAAACATCAGGTAATATTCTCCCAAAATGGATTTGATTTGGTTTTTAAATTTATAACTGGTGTATTCATTGATTTTTGAATACATGAATATTCGATTTTTTAAGAATTCAATAGATCTTGTATTATCTGTAAAAGAAAGACCTTCTAAGTGTCTTCTATAGACACTCATTACTCGATCAATATATGCGATTGGTGCAGCTTCTGTTAGGATTACATACAATGGAATATCCCCACTTTTAGATTTTAAAAACCATTCTGGTAGGCTTTCAATGTATTTTTTTTGCATCATTACACTGGCTGTTGCCATGAACCATGTTTCTTTTTCACCTAAAAAATCTACTGTTTGAATTATTGGTTTTTGGTTGGAAGGATTAACCAGATGGTTTTCACGCATGGTTTCGTCCTCATATAACATCAAAGCGTTGTGAAAACATGCGGAATATTCAGGACTTTGATCTAAAAAATCAGCTTGAATTTGTAATTTTTGAGGGTCAGAAAAATAATCATCTCCTTCAATATGTACTATATATTCTCCTTTACAATAAAAAAAACTGTGTAAGTAGTTGAATTTAGCCCCTATGTTTTTGGGTCGAATGAATGCTTTAATTTTTTCAGGAAATTTTTCAGCATATTCCCTTATGATTGAAGGCGTTTGATCAGTGCTGTGGTCTTCTCCAATGACAATCTCAAAATCAAAATTAGTTTCCTGTTCTAGAATGGAATCCAAGCATTTTTGGATATATTTTTCGTGGTTGTATGTCACTAAACAAACACTTACTTTTGGTTGTGAAGTACATGTATTTCCAGGATAAAGATGTTGGTCGTATTGGCTGAAATCCATTATTTTTCTAAAATAGCGTAACCTACTCCTGTTTTACCAAAATGGTTTCCATTGTAAAATAAGATTGTTTCTCCTTTATGTTGAATCACTAAAGGATATTCTATCATTTGAGAATCCCAATCCGATTTATTTTCACTGATGTCTATTCCTACCTCCCCATCTTTTCTTGTCCAGTGAATACCATCTAAAGATTCTGCATAATAGATGCGATAGGAATTTTCGGTGTTGGTCCGGTAATCATATTTTGCACGAGAGGAGAACCACATTTTATAAAGTCCATTTTCAAGTAGAACGCTTGGTCTAGAAATACCCCCTTCCAAGTCGTCTTTATAATCTATAGCCACAATCCCATTTCGTTCCCAATGAATACCGTCGGTGGATTCAGCATATTTTAGATGATAACAGGGTTCCATTTTTCCATCCACTTCTATCCATTCTGTACAATTTAAGTACCAACATTTAAACTTACCTTGGTCTATTAAAAAACAAGCAGAACCATTGAAATAAGGTTCATTTGCAGTGGTCGAAATTACAGGACCTTCAAATTTTTTTGAAAAATGCTCACCATTTGTTGAAATGGCTAACCCAAGTGCATTGTGATAGGGGATGGTATTTCGGACGGTCCATCCGATATAATAAAGCCATTTCTCTGAACCGTTTTGTAAAAACCAGGTTGGCATAATTCCGCAATCATCGAAGGTTCCGGCCTTTCCCAAAGGTAGAATAGTATTTGGATGTTCGTAAATGACTTTTGATAAGTCATTTGCATCTAAATCAATAAAAGAGGCTTGACATCTGCCCTTTGAATCTCTACATGAATAGTATAACCTAATTTTGTCAGAATAATTTGTATCAGCACAAACTACATGAGCATATTGATTAGCATTCCATTCTTGCTTACCCGAAGGACAATAGATCAAGCCTTTTTTATTCCATTTCATATCTTACAAAGATACAAAAAAGGATTATTTGATTAATGAGAAATCAGTGGGACTCATGTAGATTGATTCTACTTTATCCACAATTTTTCCATTTTTTTCGGATTCCTCTTTTACTTTTATCCAATCTGGATCTTTTCTGAAAGCATCAAATGAAGCTTTTCCTGCGTCTTCACTCTGATGTGCCAAAATGTAAAATAATTTTGATTGACCTTCTTTCTCGATTGTTCTAAAGTAGGCAATATTAGTCATACCATGCTTTTCAAACAATTTGGTGGTATGATTTCTAAAACGAGCCAATACATTTTCGATTTTTTCAGGGGAAGCAGTGTAAGTTCTCATTTCAAAAGTCCTATCTGGAGATTTGATATTCTTTTTGATTTTTGGAGAAAAATCTGTTGCATTCATGAAAATACTTGTCACTTTAGCTACAATTTTACCCGATTCTTCAGACTTTTTGGCCACCTCTTTCCATTCTGGATCCCTACCAAATTGTTTCCATGATGAATCTCTAGCTACTTGGGAAGGATATGAAAGAATATAATAAAGTGCATTCTCATCGTTTTTATTTGGAATCCAATAACCAATATTCGTCATGCCATGTTTCTCAAAAATTTTGGTTGTGTGGTTTCTGAATCGTTGTAATAGAGCATCTAATCGACCCGGATGACAATAATAAATTCGCATTTCAAAATAGCGAGTATCTTGTTTCTTTGAAAATCCAACAGAGGAAACGAGTAATAATAAAAGTGTGATGTATTTTTTCATAGTTTTAAATTTTATGCCAAATTATCAATTTATTTGAATATTGTATCCTTTTATGGGTTTAATCTACGACTTAAGATATATTCTATCCCTTTGTATAATTGTTCTGGCTGCAATGTTCTCCAATTTTCGACATACAAATTTCCTCCAAAATTTATATAATAATCCAAACGATATTTTGTCCATTCTTTTTCTATGAATTCTGGAAAATTAATAGCTGAAATCCAACCATTTTCAACTTCTTCAAACCATTCCGCATAGTAATCATCATCAACAGATCCATGAAAATTGAAGACATTTTCGCCAATTAAAATAAAATATTGGATACCTTTTTCTAAAAGATGGTCTACAACCTTTCTTTTTAGAAACATGATGTCGTTGTGTAAGGTGTCATTCCATTCACCAAACAATTCTATTATGCAAAATTTTAATGAATAATCGGTAAATAAAATTTTTAGGTATAATGTTTCGGATTCAATTTCATCCCACAAGGGATGGATGAAATATCCATAAATATCATTTTCATATTCTATTTCAGAATATTTTCTTCCAAAAAATGGTGAATTAGGGTCGTGAGCAGCCACGTATTTATGTTCCCATTGAAAGGAAGGCTCTATATTTTGCATGAATAAAAATAAAAAAAAGGTCCGAATTTTTCGGACCTTTTCTTAATTTGTTTTCAAATATTATAAAACCTTAGTGCTTAGGAATTTGTTATTTGCATCAAATTCAGATTTGTACTTTTTATCTCCTAAGGAGAAGAAGATTTCTGTTTCAATCAGGTTGCCATCTTTTGTAATGGATAAAGCTTTTGTTAAACTCCATCCAGTATAATTTGCATTTAAATACGTGTTAATATCAGCAGGGATTTTATCCTTGGTAATTTCGGTTACTACCACATTTGGCAATGGCTGGTTGTCTTTTGGACCTTTTCCTGGATTTGTAATTAGATTTAAATCCTTATCAAACATAAAGGTTTGGCTACTTCCATTCACTGTTACAACTACGTGAAAATGAATAATTACATTATCCTTTGAAATTGCTATGGCCTCCTTCAGGGTCCAACCTTTTGCATTGGCATCCAAATACGTTTTAATTTTATCAGGTAAAGTAGTTAGAGTTGCTTTAGTGATATCGGCCCCTTTAGCATTTTCGGAACTTTTTTCAACTAATTTTCCTGTTTCATCATAGGTAAAATTGTATACGGTACCCTCTTTTTCTACATGTACATGGTATAATTTTGCACCAGATTTGTCTATAATCAATACACCTGATTTGAATGTATATCCTGCAATTGCCGTTTTGACTGCTGCAGGTAAATCAGCTTCTGTAATGGTTGCAGCTGGGGCAGGTTTATCTTTGTTTTTACCACCAGGTCCCATTCCACCAGGTCCCATTCCCATTCCGTTTGGCTTTCCAATCATTCCTTTGATTTCTGCTAAGAAACCTCCATTGGCATCAAAGAAATTAGAATACTTTTCAGTGTTGAATGTTAATTCTAC
>JBEBDG010000192.1:0-4781 GCA_041157165.1 Bacteroidota bacterium | reverse complement strand
TATTCCAGCAAAGGTAAGAGGCGAGGCCCTATTTGGAATTGATGCTGATTTACCAGGAATGGTTTATGCTTCTGTGGAAAGAAGCTTAGTTTTTGGCTCAAAATTGAAAGGTTTTGATAAAACGGATGCTATGAAAGTAGCTGGGGTTTTGGATGTGATTGAAGTCGAAAGAGATTTAGGGGCTTATAAATATACAGGAATTGCTGTAGTGGCTAACAATTATTGGGCTGCTTTGAAAGGAAGAAAAGCATTGAAGGTTTCTTGGGACCACCAAGGGAAAGACCAATTTAATAGCAAGGCTTACCTTCAATCCCTTCGAAATTTGGCTAATTCGGAAGGATTGGTACAACATGCCAATGGTGATTTTGATAAAGTTTTTACTGAAAGTAAAGATCAAGTAGAATCTTTATATGAAACACCTTTTGTATCACATTCGCCTATGGAGGCAATGAATTGTACTGTTCAATGGAAGGAAGGAAATAAATTAGAGATTTGGGTTTCTACGCAAGTCCCCTCAGGCGTGGTAAGTGATTGTTCAAAAAAATATGGGATTAAAGAAGAAGATATTCAGTTGAATGTGTGTTTCAGTGGTGGTGGATTTGGTAGAAGGTTGGCAATGGATTTTATTATGGAGGCTACTGATTTAGCAAAAGTAGTAAAGAAGCCTGTCAAATTAATCTGGACCAGGGAAGATGATACCCAATTGGGGCCATTTCGCCCACCAACGTTTTCGGCTATGAAAGGTTCAGTATTGGACGGAAAAATTAATACCTTTCAGCATAAGGTGATTTCACCTCCTTTATTTCCAACGTTGGATAAGTCGAAAGCCGATTCTACCATGACAGAAGGTATAAGTGAACAAAAATATGAGATTCCCAATATGAAAAATCTATTTGTTTATGCGGATATGCATATTCCTTTGGGTTATTGGAGATCTGTTACAAGTTCTACCTTGGCATTTGCTCATGAATGTTTCATAGATGAATTGGCAATAAAAGCTGGAAAAGATCCTTTAGCTTTTAGGTTGGGAATGATGACTAAGGATTCGGATGCTAAAAGAGTTTTAAAGAAGTTAAAGGAAGTTTCTAATTGGAATCAACCATTGCCAAAGGGAAAAGGAAGAGGAATGGCCCAATACGAATTTTTTGCTGGATTGGCAGGTGAGGTAGTAGAAGTAACGAAAATGGGAGACAATTCAGTAAAAATTGATAAAGTGTATGTCGTTGTAGATTTAGGAACTGTTGTGAATCCGGATAATACGAGAGCTCAGATGGAAGGCGCCGTAGCCATGGGAATTACAGCAGCCATTAAAAATGGAATTACCTTTGAGGGAGGGAAGGCAGTACAAAGTAATTTCCATGATAACCCTGTTATTCGAATGAATGAAATGCCTGCAATAGAAGTTCATATTTTGGCGGAAGGCGGCAATCAAATGAAAGGTGTAGGAGAACCTGGTTTACCACCTTTAGCGCCTGCTTTGGCAAATGCTATTTTTGCCGCTACGGGCAAAAGGTTACGTAAGTTACCTTTAGAAATAGAGTTTGTTTGAGAAAGTAATAGGTAATAGGTAATAGGTAATAGGTAAGAGGTAAGAGGTGTTTTAGGTAGATTTTATATTTAAAATAAAAAATCGCAGAAGAAATTTCCTCTGCGATTTATGCACTTTGTTTTCTAAATTGTAAAATCATTTTGGGACGTTTTCCAATATTTCTGTCAAGTGAATATCTAAGGAATTTGACAAGTTATATATCTGATAAATACTTGTGTTTACTTCCCCTAATTCAATTCTGCGAAGCTGCTTACTCTCAATATTGGCGTCTAAGGCTAATTTTTCAATTGTAAAGCCTTTCGATTGTCTTACTAAACGGATATTTTGACCGACTAACTTATTAAGGTCTTCTTTATTCATTTTCATAACACTAATTTTCACAATCTTATTTTGCCTATCAAGGTCAAATTTGACCTAATTGTAATTTTTGACAATATTATGGAAATTAAAGACAATTTTACCCAGTAAGAAATTGTAATAAAATACCATATTTTGTCACTACGTATTTTTTTATTTACTAATTTGCTTCAAAAATTAATCTTTTGGTAATCAAATTATTGATTAACTGATTACGTATAAGTTCTAAAAATTATGTAGGTAAATTATCCTATGTACTATTATTTTTTGTTTTAAATTAGTAAAACAGAACAAACCATAATTTTCTGAAAAAATTACACTTATTTTTGGACAAAATTTAAATGGTTTAATTAGATTTTGATAAATACGTGTTCGCTTTAAAATTTTATCTTTTATTTATTTAAACAAAGCAATTGCTATTTATTAAGCTTTAGCTTTTCAATATCTGTTGATAATGAAAAAAATTACTTTCTTCCTATTATTTTATTTGTATTGTTTTTTATTATTTTCTCAAACTGCTCCCGAAATAACAGGCAAAAGTTTAACCTTACCTCGATTAAGCACAGCCCAAAGAGATGCTTCAAACTCAATTGAAGGACAAATAATTTATAATACGACCACCAAACAATTAGAATATTTTAATGGATCCTATTGGTTTTATGTTTGGTCATATCAAAATCCCTATTTAAGTGGTTTGAATTCATTAAATGTTAAATTAAATGTAAGTTCAAGCATTGAATTTACCCTAGCCATTGATTCAAAACTAACTGCAAGTTATCAGGCAACGGGTACTAATATTACTATTGCCAATCCTTCTGGTTCGGTTAGTGCTAATAAATTGGTCATCAACTTTACAGGGACGGCTGTTGGTGCAGGTAATTTAACTCTGACAGTTACTGATTCACAAGGAAAAGTTATTACTCAAAATGTTAACATATCCATATTTCAACAGGAATTAACCAAGTCGTACGTTGAAACAACATTAACCTCAGCTTATCAATCTTTACTTGGCTGGACCAATAGTTGGTCGCCATTTACTATTTCTCCTTCCAATTGGTTATTTAATTTGGCAACTGATGAATTTCATAAAGGTTCTGATCCGGGGGATCTCGTAGAATGGTCTCAAATTGAAAATTTTCAATGGTTACCCACTATGACGGCCCTTGGTGATAAATGGACGGCCTCTTACGAAGGAGTTAAAAGGGCAAATGAAGTTATACGATCGGTTAGGGGATATTTAGCTTTAAACCCTGCTGAAGCGGCCTATGCAAAACAAATAGAGGCAGAGGCAACATTTCTTCGGGCATATTATCATTTTGATTTATACAAGATTTTTAAAAATATTCCATATTATAAAGAATTTGATACTTTTTATCAGGTTCCAAGTTCCGGGTCTGCCACTGTTTTATTGGCAATCATTGCAGATTTAGAAAAATCTGCATCAGATTTGCTAGATCAAAAAATGGCAGCAAACCGAATTGATAAATATGTAGCCATTTCTTTTTTAGCAAAGGCGAAATTATACAAAGCAGATTATCAGGGTGCCTTAACTGCCTTTAATCAAGTAATCAATTCTGGTCGTTATTCTCTGAATCTTGATTTCCATGATAATTTTAAAGAAGATTCGAATTATTCATCCGAATCGATATTACAGGCAACAGTGAACTTTGGTGCTCCATCTGCAACTGGATTTCTTAGAGGGGATCGATTAGCCTTACCATATGGAACATCTCCCTCTCAATGTTGTGGTTTTATGAATGCCCCATATGATTTGGCCTATGCTTACCGAACAGATGCCAATGGATTGCCCATTTCAACAAGTAATGTAAGTTTAAGTCGCATTCTTGCCGGATCAAATATGCCCTTGGATCCTAGAATTGATTGGACAATGGGAAGGACGAATGTGCCATTTTTGGATTGGGGATTGCATAAAGATGACTGGATGCGAAATGCTGCATTTGCCGGTTATTATTCAGCAAAAAAGAATACTATTGCTACTTTAGGTGGTACTCGAGTAAATGAATTTTTAACCAATCTAAATTATAACCTAATGCGTTATGCCGATTTGTTATTAATGGCGGCGGAATGTGAGGTTCAAGTTGGTTCACTTGAACGCGCACGAACCTATGTAAATCAAATTCGAGCACGTGCAGGAAATACTGCTCAAGGTTCAAGTTCAATTTCGGTTCCAATGAATTCCTCTCAGATAACTTGGGCTACTTATCGGGTTGGACAGTACACCCAGACCTGGACGGATAAAACAACTTCCTATGACGCGGTTAAATTAGAAAGACATTTGGAATTAGCGATGGAAGGTCATCGTTTATTTGACTTACAACGCTGGGGAGATTTAGAAAAAGTAATGTATCCTTATATTCAACGAGAGAAACAATTAGCAAGTGCATCTTTAAATGTTAGTTATCCTAATAGTAAAAATTATGCATTTCCAATTCCTCAAGCTGAAATAGATAAATCGAATGGAAATATTCGTCAGAATCCAGGGTTTTAATTAATTATCAAAAAAGCCCAATATTTTTTGGGCTTTTATTTAGATTCAATAGGTCCAAATTTTTATTATAATTTACCTATTTTTCTCCATTCAGATAGTTCTTCTTTAAATCGATCATTGATTACTTCCAATTTAGTATCTATTCTCATCGTTGGACGTGTTTCAAGGTTATAAGCTTTCCATTCTGGTGCATTAGTTGCAAAAGGTTTACCAGTCTTTGCAAAATTTGTCCATAATTCTGCAAAATGATGAGAAGCTATCGCTTTTTCAGGACGAGAACCTCCAAAAAAACTTGGTCTTTCTATAGTTTCATTATTGAATTTAAATGAAATGTCCATCGCATGTGGAGTGCCCATAGGATAATCT
>JBEBDG010000191.1:0-4798 GCA_041157165.1 Bacteroidota bacterium | reverse complement strand
TTAATATGACATCTAACAAAACTTCTGGAAACGGACCTTTAATTATTATTGGAATTTTATTTTTTGTGTTTGGATTTGTAACATGGGTAAATTCTGTTTTGATTGCCTTTTTTAAATCGGCTTTCGCATTAAATAATTTTCAATCACTCCTTGTCGCATCGGCTTTTTTTATCTCCTATTTTGTGATGTCTATCCCCTCTTCATGGGTATTGGCAAAAACAGGATTTAAAAATGGAATGTCTTTTGGATTATTTGCAATGTCTTTAGGCACTTTATTGTTTATCCCAGCTGCTAATTCAAAGAATTATCCTTTATTTCTCTTGGGACTCTTTATAATTGGTTCTGGATTGGCCTTACTTCAGACAGCCTCCAATCCTTATGTAACAATTTTAGGTCCTCGTGAAAGTGCTGCTACCCGGATTTCGTTTATGGGAATTTGTAATAAGGTTGCCGGAATTTTAAGCCAATTTATTTTTGGAAGTTTATTGCTTTCCAATGAAGTGGGCACACAAGTAGATTTAGGAATTGTTATTCAACCCTATACCATCATGACCGCAGTTTTGATTGGATTAGCTGTTTGGATTCGTTTTTCTTCTTTACCCGATATAGATGCCGATGATGAAGATAATTCCGAAGAAAGGGAAACATCTAAAACATCTGTTTTTCAATTTCCCAATTTGGTACTTGGCTTAGTAGCTTTTTTCTTGTATGTAGGTGTGGAAGTGATGGCTGGTGATACGATTATAAATTATGGTACTTCAAAAGGGTTTGCGATGGAAGAAGCGAAAAATTTTACATCCTTTACCTTATATGGAATGCTAGCAGGCTACATAGCTGGAATATTATTTATTCCAAAACTACTCTCTCAGCAAAAAGCTTTAAACTATTCTGCAATTCTAGGTATTATTTTTTCTCTATTGACTGTTTTTTCTCCTGATCCAACATTATCTGTTGGTAGTCTAGCATTTTTAGGATTAGCTAATGCTTTGATGTGGCCCGCTTTGTGGCCTTTGGCAATTGAGGGGCTAGGGAAATTTACAAAAATTGGATCCGCTTTAATCATCATGATGATTGCAGGTGGTGCCATTTTGCCATTGGTTTATGGTTCAATTGCAGATGCAATTGGTAATACACAATTAGCTTACATCATAATGGTGCCTTGTTATTTATTTATATTATTTTATGCTGTAAAAGGTCATAAAAAACAATCTTGGTAAAATATTTTGGCTAATTTTGTATTTTAATTTTTAAAATTGGAACAAACGAATCTTCTTATTGAAAAAGGCAATATTTATGCCCCTTCTTTGGTGAACTACCAAAGAAGAGAAACCATTCCAGTTCAAATTGGGGATTTGCAAATGGGTTCAGATTTTCCAATTAGAATTCAATCCATGACAACGGTGGATACAATGGATACTCTTGGGTCTATTGAACAATCCATACGGATGATTGATGCTGGATGCGAATTAGTTCGAATAACAGCTCCTTCGGTGAAAGAGGCTCAAAATTTAGAGCTTATCCGGAAAGGTTTAAGAGAAAGAGGTTATACAACACCATTGGTTGCAGATATACATTTTACGCCAAATGCTGCGGAATTAGCCGCTAGAATTGTTGAAAAAGTGCGGATTAATCCAGGAAATTATGCCGATAAAAAACGCTTTGAAACCATTGAATATACAAATGCCTCTTATGCCGCTGAATTGGATCGAATAAGAGATAAATTTTTACCCTTGGTAAAAATTTGCAAGGAATACGGTACAGCTATGCGAATAGGTACCAATCATGGTTCACTTTCAGACCGAATTTTAAGTCGTTTTGGTGATACTCCATTAGGAATGGTAGAATCTGCATTGGAGTTTTTGCGAATTTGTGAAGATGAAAACTATTTCAACATCGTGATTTCAATGAAAGCTTCTAATACCCAAGTAATGGTGGAGGCTTACCGATTATTAGTAAAAAGATTACAAGAAGATTGTTTTAAAGCATATCCATTACATCTTGGAGTTACTGAGGCAGGAGAAGGTGAAGATGGCAGGGTTAAATCTGCTGTAGGAATTGGAACTTTATTGGAAGATGGTTTAGGCGATACTGTGCGAGTTTCTCTCACAGAAGATCCAGAATTTGAAATACCGGTGGCTCGAGAATTAGTTAATCGATATGTAGAAAGAAGATCTCAAGTGGGATTTATCCCTAAAATAAATGCTGAATTACTTCACAATACTAATTTTGATTCACCGATAAACCCTTTTGCTCATCAAAGAAGAAAATCACATGAGGTATTTAATTTAGGTGGACATCAATTACCAAGGGTTATTGCTGATTTTTCTCAAGTAGATTCCATTTCCATTGAAAGTTTAAAAGCAATAGGTCATTTTTATTTACCAGAACCAGACAAATGGGCAATGAACGATTTAGGAGCTGACTTTATTTATACTGCTTCTAAAAATTTAGAGTTTATGTTGCCTAATGGCTTAAAGCAGATTCAAGACTATGCTACGTGGAGGCTTCAAAAAAATGAATATGCTTATCCTTTATTTCAATTACATGAAATACAAAATTTGGAAGAAAAACATAGTGTTTTGAATTTCATTTCAGTGGATGCAGAAGAAATAATAAACCAATCTTCTTTTTTAGAATTTCTTAGAAATAGTCCCAATTTTGTTCCAATTATCCATTCGAACAATCAACATAATATGCCTGAAATTAGACGGGCCGTGTTTGAATTAATTGTTTTGAAAATCAACAATCCGATTATTTTTCAATTCAAATACAAGGATTTATCCCTAGATCAAATGCAATTATTTGCTTCAACGGATGCTGGAGCGTTATTAATTGATGGTTTAGGAGATGGAATTATGTTGGGTTTAGATGGACAGGTTAAAAATGTTACTCAATTATCCAATTCTTTGGCTTTTGGTATTTTGCAAGCTAGTAGAATGCGTATTTCAAAAACAGAATATATTTCATGTCCTTCATGTGGAAGAACCTTATTTGATTTACAAGAAACCACGGCAAAAATTAGAAAAGAGACAGATCACCTGAAAGGTATAAAAATAGGAATCATGGGTTGTATCGTAAATGGTCCAGGCGAAATGGCAGATGCAGATTATGGTTATGTTGGTATTGGAAAGGATAAAATAGCACTTTATCGTGGTCAAGAGGTGGTGAAAAAATCAGTACACGCTGATACTGCGGTGGAGGAACTTATTCAATTAATAAAAGATGATGGTAATTGGAGAGAGAAGTAATAAGTAAGGTAGGTAAAAATTATAAATGTATACTTATGAGCAGATTAAGAGATCAATTTAAATTAGGTGAGTTGTTTTATTATTTTATTAGGGTATTTAAAAAACCTCAACCAGGAGAAAATAGGAATTTCAATTTGCGTGCTATGCACACAATTAATAAGATTTCAATCATAATGTTTTTGATTTGTGTACTTGTAATTATATATAGATTTGCTACTCGATAATCTTTAACTGTCAACTTTTAACTCTCAACTCTCAACTTTCAACTTTCAACTTTCAACTCTCAACTTTATTTCGTTCCAAAGGCGCAATAGTTCTTTTTTGCAAATTGTAACGTTTTAGGGTCTTTAGTTTTTGATTGAATGTAATCACACAAAAATTGATATTCTCTAGGACCTGGTGCACTTGGAAGTGCATTTATAACTTTTTGAATAACAGCTAATGCCTCTTTATTTTTCTTAGATTTAAATAATTGTGAGCATTCTATCATCCATGTTCTTCGCACAATTGAGCCTTCATCCAATCCAACTTTTTTCATTTGGTTTTTGATTTTTTGTAGACCAGCTAAACCTAATTTATTAGCTTGAGAGCTTGTAAGCACAATTTGAAAAATATTTTCATAGGTCATTCTAACTGCATTGGGGTCAAATTGGCGTTGATAAATAGGTAAATTTCCAACAAAATATTCAAACAAAGGGTTTTCGTTGTTCATTAAAGATTTGCCTAAAAAATTAAATGAATTTCTCGAAGCATATTGGCTTACAGGTATTTGTTTAATGTATTCATTTAAAACCTTAATATTTGTTGCTGTATCACCAGTAATTCTAGCTATTTCAGCATAATTCAATAAAAAAGATTGATTTTTTTCACCTTTTTTAAAACGTTCTATCAATTGATTAAAATGTTCATTGGAATTAGCTGCTTTTTGACCAATTGAATTTACATTTAAAACCGAATTTTCACCCTCTCCAAAAATCCTAGCTTGGATTAATTTCATACTCTTGGGATCAAAAAACAAAAATGTAGGAGTTGCATTGATATTTAAATTCAATTGTCTCAACAATTGATAATTATTTTGTTGGCGTAAATCTAATTGATAACTAACAAATTTAGCGTTATACAAGGCTCCAACCTGAGGTTGAGACAGTGTACCTTTAAAGGATTGACAAACGTGACAGTCTGGTGTGTAGGCTTCTACAAAAAGTAATTTATTTTGTTGTTTTGCTAATGCAATGGCTTGATTGAAATTTTTGTTCGTCAAAAATTGGATTCCCTTTTGTCCATTGATTGCAAAAATGCTCAAAAAGAAAAAGAGAAATAGACTTAAATTACTTTTTAAATTGGTCATTTTATTGTTGACTAAGTGTTTCAATTTCCTTTTTTAAATTAACTGAAAGTTTTCTGCAAACAGCATCTACTTCTATTGCAAATTCCTCATCTCCTGTTGCTTGTAAGGAAGCATCTGATATTGTTCCCATTATTTCGATGAAAAAACGCTTCATATCTAAAACCTCCATATCTTTTGTCCACAAGGGTAAAGTCAAAGTACC
>JBEBDG010000190.1:0-4798 GCA_041157165.1 Bacteroidota bacterium | reverse complement strand
TGGGAAAAAAGTTCGGTCATCCCATATTCTGAGGCAACCGAGTCAAAACCCATCCGGGTTTTGATGATCTCGTGAACTTGTTCACGAGTTAATTCCTCCCTACGACCCTTCATACCTCCTGTTTCCAAGATGATGATTTGACCTCGGTCTATGGCCTGTTTTAAAAATGAAAAATCTTTTTGAGTTTCAATCCAATCTAAAATTCCAAATGTAACACCTATCAGCCATATTTTGCGATTGGTTTGAATGGCTATTTTCAATTGATGGCTTAAATCCTCGTATTGGTTCAAGAAAAAACCAGATAAATTTGAACTGGATTCCTTGATAAAAAAATCCATCATTGCCACCAAGGAGGAGTTACTTCTTTCTAAATAGGAAGGTAGTAAAGCAAATATGTGGTAATCATTCAGGTCTCCAAATTGCTCGTTAAAAATTCTTTTTGCAATTTGTTGGTAAAAAGATAGGTCTGCTACCGGATGTTTTGAAGGGATTTGTCCGGTTGTTCCAGAACTTTCAAATTCTGTTACAATGGGGGCAAATCCTGTTTGTATGCTATAATTTTTGAATAATTCTATAGGTAAAAATGGAATTTGCTCAACGTTTTCCACCTCTTGTGGATTGCAATGTAGCAAACGTAAATAGGTAGCATAAATAGGGTTAAATTGACTTTGATAATAAAATACCTTCAAAGCAATGGAATTGAAATTTTCTCGTTCCATCATTAATACTTCTTTCTTCAAAGAATGCATCAAGGGTTCCCATAATTCTGGTGCCAATTCCATCGTTAAAAATTATTATACAAAATTAGAGCAAATCATTAACTTTACGAATTGTTGTTTAATCATGCCACAAAAAAAGCTAACTTATTTTATAATTTTTGCCTTTATAGGGATTTTTTGCAGCTGTGTCCAAGAGCCAGAGTATTCTATTGTGCCTGAAATTGAATTCGAATCCATTACAAAATTTAATAAATTAAGCGATGATGGATTTGGAGAAAAAACAAAAATAGATTCATTGGTTATGCGCATTAAATTTAAGGATGGTGATGGCAATTTAGGTATAACTGATGCTGAAATAAAGGCAAATTCAAAATACAAGGATTTTAAGAATTTTATTGTGGAAACATATTTACAGCGCAATGGCAAATTCGAATACATTAATTTAAATCCAGCTTTGGGGGGCTTGGTCAATTTTAAATTTAAACCCAATCAAAAACCAGGACCGATTGAAGGTTCTATAGATTATTCCTCTCAATTTGTATATGCTTTTTACAAGGGGTATTCACCATTATTTACTCCTAAAAATGATACCTTAAAATTTAAAATTCAAATTGTTGATAATGATTTTAATAAAAGCAATGTGGTAGAAACAAAACCAATTGTGATTTTTCAAAACTAAAAAACTATGTTAAAAAGGTATTTTCTTACTACTTATTTCCTGCTTTTTACTTTAAATGTTTTCGCTCAAAAATCTATAAGCCTAGAAGATATTTGGAAAAACTATACTTTTCGACAAAATTCTATTCAGAATTTTAATTGGACAAGCGATGGGAAGCATTATACAGCCTTAAAAGATGGTAAAATAATTAAATATGATGCTATCGATCCTTTAAATTTTGAGGTATTGTTTGATCAAAAAGACCAATTGACAACTGATGGTAAAAATATTCAAATCCAAAGTTTTTCCTTATCAGCCGATGAACAAAAAATACTGATTGAAACGGAATCTGAACAAATATATCGTAGGAGTTCGAAGGAGAATAATTTTGTATTTGATAGAAAGTCTAAAACCTTAAAAGCGCTCTCGATAAAAGGCAAACAAATGCATGCAAGCTTTTCTCCAGATGGCAATTTGGTAGCATTTGTTAGGGATAATAATGTGTATGTGGTAGATTTAAAATCAGGGCAGGAAAAGGCAATTACGAGTACAGGAGTTAAAAATAAAATTATTCATGGAGCAAGTGACTGGGTTTATGAGGAAGAATTTTCATTTGCAAAAGCATTTTTTTGGTCTCCAGATAGTAAAAAAATAGCTTATTATACCTTCAATGAAGAAAAAGTTCCTGAATATAACATGCCTTTATGGGGCGATTTGTATCCCAAAGACTACCGTTACAAATACCCAAAAGCTGGTGAAGCAAATTCAATTGTTAGTATTTCTATCTATCAATTAGTGGGTTCAAAAACGGTAAAGGTAGACGTAGGCACAGAAACGAATCAATATATTGCTCGGGTTAAATGGACCAATGATGCCAATACGCTTTCCATGATGCGATTGAATCGTTTGCAAAATCATTTAGATTTATTACATGCGAATGCACAATCTGGTAAGAGTACATTAATTTATCAAGAAGACAGTAAAACCTCCTTGGAGATTGAATCAATTGGAGATGATATAACTTATTTAAAGGATAATAAGCGGTTTATTTTTACTTCAGAAAAAAGTGGTTTCAAGCATTTATACATGGGAGATATTATCTCTGGACAATTAACACCTATTACTCAAGGTAATTGGGAGGTGGCAGATGTTTATGGAGTAGATGAAAAAAATCACGTAATTTATTATTCTTCTTCAGAAATATCACCCATTCAGCGTGAAGTATATCAAATTAATTTTGATGGAAGTGGGAAGGTCTTATTATCGCAAAAAGGAGGAATGAATACTGCTAATTTTAGTTCAGATTTCTCTTTATACACTTTGAATCATATTTCTGCAAAAGAACCTTTACGCATTGAATTGAAAAATAGAAAAGGAGAACTAGTTCGTGTTTTAGAGGAAAATGCGAAATTAAAACAGCAATTTAAAGATTTTGGTTTTTCATTCCGTGAGTTCATCAAAGTGCCAATAGAGGGTGGAGTGGAGTTAAATGCATATTGGATTCGACCTAAAAATTTCGATTCAAACAAAAAATACCCAGTTTTGATGCATGTTTATGGGGGGCCTGGTTCTCAACAAGTCTTAGACACCTGGGGTGGGCAAGATTTCATATGGTATCAACATTTATTAGAAAAGGGATATTTGATTTTTTGTGTTGACAATCGCGGAACAGGTGCTAGGGGGGTTGATTTCAAGCGTATAACCTACCGAAATTTAGGTAAATTCGAAGTACAGGATCAAATTGCTGCTGCTAAATGGATTGGTAAATTACCTTATGTAGATGCAGGAAGAATTGGTATTTGGGGTTGGAGTTATGGAGGATATATGTCTTCTAATTGCTTAATGCAAGGGGCCGATGTGTTCAAAGCAGCCATTTCTGTAGCACCAGTTACCAACTGGCGCTTTTACGATTCCATTTATACGGAAAGGTACCAAGGCTTACCACAAGACAATGCATCAGGCTATGATGAAAATTCACCCGTGAGTCATGTAGATAAATTAAAAGGAAATTTATTGTTGGTACATGGTACAGGTGATGATAATGTTCATTTTCAAAATGCGGTTGCCTTGCAAGAAGCCTTGATTAAAGCCAATAAGCAATTTGAAAGTTTTTATTACCCAAATCGGAATCACGGAATATCAGGAGGAGTAACCCGTTTGCATTTGTATAGAATGATGACAGAATTTTTGGAAAGAAAATTATAGTATTATTTCAATACTGCAATTACGGTCTCCCCACCTACAGGTTTGTCGTTTAGTTTAACGCAAATTTCGGCATCAAGTGGTAAAAAAAGATCGATTCTAGATCCAAATTTAATAAAACCAAATTCAGTTCCTTGTGTAACTGCATCTCCTTCTTTGATATACCAGCAAATTCGTTTAGCCAAAGCACCAGCAATTTGACGGAATAATACTTCTGTTCCTGTTTCGTTTTTTACGACTACTGTTGTACGCTCATTTTCAGTACTCGATTTTGGATGCCATGCAACCAAATATTTTCCGGGATGGTATTTAAAGTAAGAAACTATTCCTGAAATAGGATTGAAATTAATGTGGACATTGATGGGTGACATGAAGATGGATACTTGTCTTCTAGGTCCTTTAAAATATTCTGATTCTACAGTTTCTTCAATAACAACCACCTTGCCATCTGCAGGTGCAATCACATGATTGGGATTAATTGGGGTAACACGCTTGGGTACTCTGAAAAATTGAAGAATGATTAAATAGAAGAGAGAAGTTATGACGATTACAATTTCCCTTGCATAAGCTGCATCAGGAAAAAAATAGGCCATTGCACTATTGATGGCAAGTACAATTAACAAGGAACTGATTAATAAACTTCTACCTTCTCTATGTATCGTCATGGGAATTAAATCTTCTTGGTGTAGGGTTTTAAACCTTCAAAATTACATTAAATTTTGAAGAAATCCTATTATTTGGCTCTTCGGGGGCTTTATCTAAAGAGAAAGCAACTCTTTGAATCGAATGGATTGTCTTCTTGAAATTTCGATTTTTTCCCCTTTACCAGCTAAAGTAACTTGTAAACCGCCAGAGAACCAAGGCTCAATTTTTTCAATAAAATGTAAATTAATGATATGTTTTCTGTTTGCTCTAAAAAAAACTTTAGGATCCAATCGTTCCTCCAAAGCATTCAAGGATTTTAAAACCAATGGCTTTTGGTCGTCGAAAAATAATCGAACATAATTACCCATAGATTCACAAAGTCTAACCTTATCTAAGCGTACAAACCAACATTTTTCACCATCTTTTACAAAAATCTGGTCATTTGCCCCTAGGTAAAATTGTTTACGTTGCTCACTGATTTGTTCTTGCTTTTTTTGGTGACCCAATCGTTTTTCTAGTTTCTCTACGGCCTCACTTAGTCGACTTAACTCAATGGGTTTTAATAAGTAATCTA
>JBEBDG010000189.1:0-4807 GCA_041157165.1 Bacteroidota bacterium | reverse complement strand
ACTGCTTTTCAAAATCGAATCAAAACAGATGAACAAGAGTTAACGAAACAAGTTAGTAATGTTTTATTGTTCGGACAATTGGCCTCTCCATTTGGCGGTTCTGGTTTAACCCTTGGAAATCTAATGGGTAATTTTACAGAGATGTTATCCAATCAATTAGGTAATTTGGCCTCTAAAATCGACAAAGACCTTAATGTCGACGTTTATCTAGGTGGTGGTTCCATTGGCACAGAATTGTTAACCAATTTACAATTACGCGCTTCCTATAATTTAAACGACCGTTTACGAATTACCAGAAGTGGTGGGTTTACCGATGCAAGAAACCAAACCAGTCCGCAATTATTATTAGGGGATTGGTCGATGGAGTGGTTTGCCAAACAAGATGGAAGCATTCGAATTAAGGCTTATAATCGAAATGTACAGACCTCTCTTGCAGGTTCTCTGAACTCCTACCAGATGAACCAAACTTTCGGTACCTCTATTTTATTTCAACGTAATTTTAATAAGTTTTTTTGGCAAAAATAATTAAGGTTTACTCCTTAAATTTTCGTATTTTTGACACAATTTTTGCCAATTCAATTAAAAATATATAAAGTGAGTTTTAAGGAATACAAAAATCTTGATTACGCTCAGGTTGCGGAAGAAGTGTTATCGTTTTGGAAATCGAATCAGATTTTCGAAAAATCAATTTCCTCAAGGGATGGACACCCAAGTTTTACATTTTATGAAGGACCTCCTTCTGCCAATGGTACGCCTGGTATTCATCACGTAATGGCTCGTACAATCAAGGATATTTTTTGTCGTTACCAAACCTTAAAAGGGAAACAGGTGAAAAGAAAAGGAGGTTGGGATACCCATGGTCTTCCTGTTGAACTACAAGTTGAAAAAGAATTAGGAATTACAAAAGAAGATATTGGTAAATCCATTTCTGTCGAAGAATACAACCAGAAATGCCGAGAAACAGTCATGAAGTTTACAGATCAGTGGAATGATTTGACTGAAAAAATGGGTTATTGGGTAGATTTAGAAGATCCTTATGTAACTTACCATGCTTCCTACATCGAGAGTATTTGGAATTTATTAAAGCGATTATATGATAAGGGTTTGTTGTACAAAGGATATACCATTCAACCCTATTCCCCAGCGGCAGGTACCGGTTTGTCTTCCCATGAGCTAAACCAGCCTGGTTGTTACCGAGATGTAAAAGATACTTCGTTAACGGCTCAATTTAAAGTTAAGAAAACAGAAAAATCTACCTTCTTATTTGATACAAGTGAAGGAGAGGTGTATGTTTTAGCATGGACAACTACTCCATGGACCTTACCCTCCAATTCAGCACTTACGGCAGGCAAGAATATTGATTATGTTTTGATAAAGACCTTCAATCCTTATACCTTTTTGCCCGTAAATGTAATTTTAGCTAAGGATTTAATCAAAGGCTATTTTAAAGTTGAGGCTGAAAATGGAGATTTCGCAGCCTTTTTGGCTGCGGAAAAAAAGCCGCAGGCTATACCTTATCAAATTCTAAAAACATTTAAAGGTAGTGAGTTAGAAGGTGTTGAATATGAGCAATTGATGCCGTATGTAAAGCCTGAATTAAATGCTTTTCGAGTGATCTTGGGTGACTTCGTGACAACCGAAGATGGAACAGGTATTGTTCATACCGCTCCAACTTTTGGTGCCGACGACTTTAGGGTTGCTCAACAAAATGGAATTCCCGCTATAACCGTAAAAGATGAAAATGGGAAAGAGGTTCCTTTAGTCAATAGACAGGGTAGATTTGTACAAGAGGTAACAGATTATGCCTTGGAGCCGGTAAAAGAGGCTTATTTGACAGATGATGAAAAAGAGGAGGCAAGAAAATTACAAGGCAGGGATAAATATTTATCGGTGGATGAACGCATTGCCATTCAATTAAAAACTGAAAATAAGGCATTTAATGTGCAAAAATTTGATCACCCTTATCCGCACTGCTGGAGAACCGATAAGCCTGTTTTATATTATCCCTTGGATTCTTGGTTTATCAAAACTACAGCGGTAAAAGATAAATTAATTGCCTTAAATAAAACCATTCAATGGAAACCAGAATCTACAGGAACTGGTCGTTTTGGTAATTGGTTGGAAAACTTAGTGGATTGGAATTTGTCTCGTTCTCGCTATTGGGGAACTCCCTTGCCCATTTGGAGAACTGAAGATGAAAGTGAGGAGCAATGCATTGGCTCGTTGGATGAGCTTATTGCAGGTTTAAATAGTGCATTAGAATCAGGAAAATTATCAGGAGAACAATCAAAAGGCAACGAAGCCTTTATAAAAGCAGCTCAATTAGGGGAGGCAGATTTACACCGACCCTATGTAGATGATATTTATTTAATCAGTTCAAAAGGACAAGTCATGCGCCGAGAAACGGATTTGATAGATGTTTGGTTTGATTCAGGAGCTATGCCATTTGCTCAATGGCACTATCCATTTGAAAATAAAGAAATATTTGAAAAGAATTACCCTGCCGATTTTATTTCAGAAGGAGTCGATCAAACAAGAGGTTGGTTCTTCACGTTACATGCCATCTCAAGCATGGTTGAAGATTCTGTAGCTTTTAAAAATGTAGTTTCTACAGGATTGGTCTTGGATAAAAATGGCAATAAAATGTCTAAGCGATTGGGTAATGCCATCGATCCATTTGATACCTTGAAGAAATATGGCGCAGATCCAACACGCTGGTACATGATCACCAATGCGCAGCCATGGGATAACCTAAAATTTGATTTGGCAGGAATTACAGAAGTGCGTAATAAGTTTTTTGGAACCCTTACCAATACCTATAATTTCTTTGCACTTTATGCCAATTTAGATGGATTTGACCCAAATAAATTGAGTGGAATAAATCAAGCTAATTTAACAGAGCTCGACCGTTGGGTGTTGTCAAAATTAATGACATTGATACAGGAAGTAGATGATGCTTATAATCAATATGAACCTACCAAAGCAGGCCGAGCGATTCAGGATTTCGTTTGCGACCATTTGTCTAATTGGTATGTTCGATTGTCACGAAGACGTTTCTGGAATCCGGAATCAGCATCACAAGGCTTTAGTGCTGATAAAGAAGCTGCCTACCAAACCTTGTTTACTTGCTTGGAAACGGTCGCACAATTGATGTCACCCATCGCACCTTTCTATGGCGAATGGTTATACAAAAATTTAACAGGTAACGAATCTGTACATCTTTCAGATTTTGTGAAAGTAAATAACTCTCTGCAGAACGAATCCCTTGAACAATCTATGGATTTGGCTCAGCGCATTTGTTCTTTGGTTCACTCCTTACGAAAAACCCATAAATTAAAAGTAAGACAACCTTTAGCGCAGGTATTGGTGCCTGTATTGAACGAACAAATACGAGAGCAAATCAGAAGGGTAGAAGGATTGATAAAGACAGAAGTAAATGTAAAAGAGGTGAATTATTTGGACGATGCTTCAGGCGTATTAAGTAAAAAAGTAAAGCCTAATTTTAAAGCACTAGGTCCGAAGTTTGGTAAGGATATGAAGCAAGTAGCCGATTTGATTAGTCAAATGGATGCTGAAACACTTTCTAGTTTGGAGGCTAATGCTTTGGTTGAAATCAATGGTTTTGAAATTGGTTTAGGAGAAGTTGAAATTTTGACAGAGGATATGCCAGGTTATTTAACTACTTCAGAAGGAGGATTGACCATTGCATTGGATAATAAGCTAAGTCCAGCTTTACTTAGAGAAGGAATGGCTCGTGAGTTTGTTAATCGTATTCAAAATTTAAGAAAAGACAGCGGATTTGAAGTAACTGATAAAATTACAATTGATATCGAACAAGGTTCTACGCAATGGGAGGAAAGTATCAATGAATTCAACGCGTATATTTCTCAGGAAGTACAAGCCCTGGCCATTCATTGGAAATCAAAACTTGAGATAGCAACTGAATTAATTTTTGACGAGGATATATTGAGGGTTCAAATTTCTAAATAAGCAAAATGGTTTTTAATTCCTTGCATTTTTTGGTGTTTTTTGGAATCATGACAAGTGCTTATTTTTTGTTACCACATCGGTACCGTTGGTTTTTATTACTAATGGGCTCATGCTATTTTTACATGGCATTTGTGCCCATTTATATTTTAATTCTTGGGATCACAATTATAGTTGACTATTTCGCAGGAATTTATTTAGAAGAATCTTCAGGAAATCGGAAAAAGTTTTTTTTGATTTTAAGTCTATTAGCCAACATTGGCATGTTGGCTATTTTCAAATATTATCATTTTATAGATCAAAATATAGCTTGGATTTCCAATTTTTTTGGATTTCAATATCATTTACCTGCTTTTCATATTCTATTACCTATAGGCTTGTCTTTTCATACCTTTCAGGCAATGTCTTATACGATTGAGGTTTATCGGGGCAATCAAAAGGCAGAAAGAAACTTTGGCATTTACAGTTTATATGTGATGTTTTATCCTCAATTAGTGGCAGGGCCTATCGAACGACCTCAAAACTTATTACATCAATTTTACGAAAAACATCATTGGGAATGGCAGCGAGTGAAATCGGGATTGCTTCAAATGCTATTTGGAATCTTTAAAAAAGTAGTTATTGCAGACCGGATAGCTTTGGCTGTGGATCCGGCTTATCAGGACATAGCTCATCAATCTGGTTTGAATTTAACGGTAGCAGCAACTTTGTATTCTTTCCAAATATATTGTGATTTCTCCGGATATTCAGATGTTGCAATTGGTGCTTCTCGAATTATGGGATTTAAATTGATGGATAATTTCAATAGTCCTTATTTGGC
>JBEBDG010000188.1:0-4845 GCA_041157165.1 Bacteroidota bacterium | reverse complement strand
GCTGTTCTTTGGTATATTCTTTTTCTGAAAAGATAAAAAGACTTCCAATAACGGGTCCTAATATGGTACTTAATCCATTAAATGATTGCGCTAAATTTAATCTAAAATCTCCTGATTTAGAATCTCCCAGTACTGTAACATATAAATTTGCAGCGGTTTCTAAAAAAGCAATCCCACTTGCAATTAAAAATAAGGCAAATAAAAAAAAGCTGTATTCTCTAATTCCTGCCGCAGGATAAAATAAAAAGGCTCCCAATGCATACATTCCTAAACCAAATAAAATACCCATTTTGTAGCCATATTTTTTCATAACTAAACCTGCGGGTAGAGCCATTACAAAATATCCAAAATAAAATGCGGTTTCCACTATATTAGCCTGCCACCTTTGTAAATCTAATGCCAATTGGAATTGCTTGACTAAGGTACCATTTAAACTATTAGCTAAACCCCACAGAAAAAATAAGGAGGTGACTAAAATTAAAGGAAATAAATAATTCTTATTCTTGTTTTCAGGTGCAATGCTAGTCGAATTTTCAACAGGTAGTGCCATCGTTTATGGTTTATTTTAAAAGTAGTTTAGACTTTTAATTTACCCTATTTTTTTCTAAATTCAGTTTTTCTTCACAATAAATTAAAAATATGTACAAAAAAATTCTCTTTTTGATTTTAATTTCATTCTCCATAATTGCACAGAAATCACCTAAAGAATTTTTAGGGTATGATTTAGGTTCGGAATTCACCTACCATCATTTATTTGTAGATTATGCAAAGCATATTGCTTCCACAAATCCTTTAAATATCCAATGGGTTTCTTACGGAAAGACCTCAGAAAGACGAGAACTTGGCCAATTAATAATTACCTCCCCCGGACTTCAAAATCGACTATCAGAAATACTCAATAATCATTTAAATTTCATTTCAGGTAAAAAATCTTTTAATAATGATGTTTCTAATTTACCAGTGATAATAAATTTATCATTTAATGTACATGGAAATGAAGCAGCAGGATCCGAAGCTGCTATTGGTCTCATGTATAATTTAGCTAAGAACTACCAAGACTTAATCGAATGGTCAAATTCCAAGCCGTTTGTCATTATGATTGACCCATGTATTAACCCAGATGGAAGGGAAACATATGCAATCCAATTTAATAGAAAAAATTATTTCAAAGGTGGAAATGAAGATCCAAATGATCAGGAGCATTTTGAAGGAAAAATTTCTGGAAGATACAACCATTTTTTACATGATTTAAATCGTGATTGGGCTTGGCATACTCAAATTGAAACGCAACAAAGAATTAAATTTTATCAGTCATTTATGCCAATGCTTCATGCCGATTTTCATGAACAAAGTGGACAACATAGCTATTATTTTCCTCCTGCAGCTAAGCCTTATCTTAATTTTATTTCAGAAGGTACCAAAGAACTACAACAAAGTGTAGGTAAATCTTTTTCAAAATTGTTTGATGAAAATGGATGGACTTATTTTACTTCTGAGGTATATGATTTATTATATCCTTCTTATGGAGACACCTATCCTATATTAAATGGGGCTCTAGCAATGACATTAGAACAAGGTGGAATAAGGGCCGGATTAAGTCAAAAATTATTAAATGGGGATACATTGCGGTTTGGAGATAGAGTTAAGCATCATCGATTATTGGCAAATAATTTGGTAAAATGGAGTTTAGTAAATCAGGATAAAGTAAAAAATACATTTTATAAAAATCATGAGATTGCAAGAACTAATCCGAGTAACTTATTTAAAACATATGTGATCCCCAAAAATCAAATAAAAAAGGCTGAAAAATTATTACATCAATTAAAAAATAACCGCATTGAATATGGTTACCCAGACAAGGAAATTTCTTCAGCAACTGCATATTCTTATGTAGAAAATAAAAATGTATTGTATAAAGTTACCACTGATGATATTGTAATATCTGCATACCAAAGTGCATCCCCTATGGCGCAGGTCTTGTTAGATCCTTCAGTGGTATTAGAAGATAGTTTAACTTATGATATCACAGCTTGGAATTTATTCCAATTGCATGGAGTTAATGCTTTTGGACTAAAAGAAAAAATTTCACCTAAGGTTGAAATAAGTTTTGTTGGCAATAAAAATGTTATCAACGAAAATGCACTTGGTTTTTATTTAAAACCAAATAATTCTAAAGAAATCCAATTCATAGATAAAGTATATCATTTAGGTTTTGATGTAGTTTTTAATGATATCTCATTGGAAAATAATGGCAAAGTAATTGAAGCGGGTACATTTTTTATTTTCTCCAAAAACAAAAAAAATAATTTTCAAAATTTAATTAACGAGGCAAATTTATTTTCCATAGAACTTAATTCGTTTTCTTCTTTTCGTTTTGAAAAGGGTGCTGATTTAGGTTCAGAGCATTTTAAGTTTTATAAATCACCTAAACCGGTAGTTTTAGTTGGTGAAGATTTTGATGTAAATCAAATTGGAGAATTAGCAAATTTCTTTGTGAATAATTTAAACATAAAAACTTCTTTTGTACCTACACAAGAATTTTTTAATAAACCCAATGACCATTATACGCACCTCATAATACCTAGCAATAATTCTTATTTGTTGAAGGATCAAGAGTCTGACATATTATTAAAATGGATTAATTCTGGTGGAAATTTAGTTCTATTTGAAAATGCGCTTAATAGCTTACCAATTACTAAATTTTCTTTCACTAAAAACTACAATCAGTTAAAAGATTCCGTTGATTTGAAACCAGCCTATAATAGTCGAGAAAGGAATGAATTATCAAAGGGCCTAGGTGGAAATTTACTTGAATTGAAAGCTGAAATAAGTCATCCTTTTTTAGCTAGAAATGTAAATGAAAATTCATTTATATTGAACACTTCAAATACATTATATTCTAATAATAAGGAACTAAATTCTCTTTTATATACATCTTTGAATCCAAAAATTAATGGTTTTATGGGTAGTAAAATGAAAAGAGTTATTGGAAATACAACTTGGATGACCACTATTGAATTGGGAAAGGGTAAACTAACTTGGTTTAATTTCAATCCTCTTTTTCGCTCTATTCCAACGATTGGTCAAACAATTTTTGAAAATATGTTGCTCTATCATACGTATTAAAATGAAAAAAATTTCTTTATTCCTATTATTGGTATTATCTATAAATGGATTTTGTCAAAAAATCTCACCTGTTTATCCAATTCCTTCTAAAAAGCAATTAGAATGGCAAAAAATGGAATATTATGGTTTCATTCATTTCAATATGAATACATTTACCAATGTAGAATGGGGCGAAGGTAAAGAATCACCTCAGTTATTTAATCCTAAATTGCTAGATTGTAATCAATGGGCACGAATAGCCAAAAAAGCCGGAATGAAAGGTTTAATTCTAACTGTTAAACACCATGATGGTTTTACCTTATACCCGAGTAAGTATACAGACCATACCGTTGCCCATTCTCCCTGGAAAAATGGAAAAGGCGATGTATTGAAAGAGCTTTCCGAAGCATGTAAAAAATATGATTTAAAATTAGGCGTTTACCTATCTCCATGGGATCGATTTCATCCTGATTATGGAACAGAAAAGTATAATCATGTATATGTAAATATGCAGAAAGAAATACTGCAAAATTATGGACCTATTTTTGAGTTTTGGTACGATGGTGCAAACGGTGAAGGGCCAAATGGTAAAAAACAAATTTATGATTGGCCTTTATTTAATGGAACGGTAAATGAATTTATGCCTAATGCTATTCAATTTTCAGATAATGGTCCAGATATTCGTTGGGTTGGTAATGAAAAAGGATATGCATATGATGAAACATGGAGTAATTTTAATAAAAATGAAATATATCCAGGTTACCTAAAATTTGATGATTATAAAAATGGTCAAGAAAATGGTTCTCATTGGGTTCCTGTTGAAGTAGATGTAAGTATCCGACCTGGTTGGTATTATCATCCTAATCAAGATAATCAAGTAAAGTCTGCTGATAGTTTGATGAAAATATATGTTTCTTCCGTTGGAAGAAATGGAAACTTGTTATTAAATATTCCAGTTGATAACAGAGGACTTATTCATCCTAATGATTCTGCCTCCTTACTTTCATTTGCTAATATCCGAAGTAAATCTTTAAAGAATCTGCTAGCTTCTTCCAATTATATCAAAAAAGGTAATGCAAATCCTAATTTAGAAATAAAGGTGAATAAGCCTGTTTTAGCCAATACTCTGATGTTACAAGAGCCTATAGCATTCGGACAAAGAGTAGCTCAATTTCAGGTAATAGTGGAAGATTTAAATGGTATTAAAGAAAACTTTTCATTAAAAACGATCGGAAATAAACGGATGATAACTTTTAAAGAACGATTCGTGAAAAATATTCAGATTATCGTACAAAAAGCTAGAGCAAAGGTTATTATTTCAAATATAGAGCTTTATAGAATTATTTCAACACATAACGAATCGCTTTTCCACTAAAGGTGTATCCAGTAGAAAATTGAGTAGTATAAACTTGATATTTGATATCCATTAATGCAGTTGCACCTAAATCAATAGCTTTGGCTACTAATTTATCTAACATCTCTTTCTTCTTTTGTTGATTATTGCCAATATAAAGCATTTTTCCATTTTGGTTTTGCTTATCTTGAAGAGGTTCATCCCCGCTAAGACTAATGGTCTCTATAACGGCATAAGATTGTTTTGGTTGGTCCGATTCATTTGCAAAAAAAATATCGATATCGTATTTCAAGGGCAATTGAAAACCCAATCCTGAATGGGTTTCTAAACTTCCATCTTTAGGATTTTTCGAATAATAAGAATTGGGTTGTAAATTTTTCCCACAA
>JBEBDG010000187.1:0-4852 GCA_041157165.1 Bacteroidota bacterium | reverse complement strand
AAGGATGCCGTTCGGTCAGAAGATTTATTAACCTTGATTTATACATCTGGTACAACGGGAATGCCCAAAGGAGTAATGTTGACGCATCATAATATTATCAGCAATGTGTTATCATTGGTTCGCGGAAAATTCTTTGATTTACATGTTGGAGATAAAGCATTAAGCTTTTTACCGCTCTGTCATATCTATGAAAGAACAGATATTTACATGTATCTATATTATGGTGTCTCTGTTCATTATGCAGAAAACATGGAAACGATTGCCGATAATATTCGGGAAGTCAGCCCGAGTATGTTTGCCACTGTCCCTCGATTATTGGAAAAGGTGTATGATAAAATTTTAGCCAAAGGAAATGAATTAACAGGGTTGAAGCGATCCTTATTTTTTGGTGCAATTGAGTTTGGTTTACAATACGACCCTATGAAACCATTGGGTTTCATAGATTCTTTAAAACTTTCGATTTATAGGAAATTGATTTTTAGTAAATGGAAAGAGGCCTTGGGGGGAAATATTCGTTTAATTGCAAGTGGGTCAGCAGCCTTGCAGCCTCGATTATCTCGCGTATTTTGGGCTGCAGGTATACCTATTTCAGAAGGATACGGATTGACAGAAACTTCTCCTGTTATTTCGGTTAGTCGAGTAAATCCACCCGATTTCAAAGTGGGATGTGTTGGTTCCATTTTAGATTGTGTAGAAGTTAAAATTGCTGAAGATGGAGAAATATGTTGTAAAGGAGATTCTGTTATGATTGGTTATTATAACAATCCACAAGCAACCGCTGAAGCAATTGATGGTGATGGTTGGTTTCATACGGGGGATATAGGAGAAATGGTAGAGGGTAAATTTTTGAAAATAACGGATCGCAAAAAGGAAATTTTTAAAACATCTGGAGGAAAATACGTAGCGCCACAATTAGTAGAAAATAAACTTAAAGAATCTTCTTTTATTGAACAATGTATGGTAGTTGGAGAAGGACAAAAATTCCCTTCTGCAATTGTCATTCCTGAATTTGCTGCTTTACAATTTTGGGCTAGACAAAATGATATTCATTGGGAAAGCAATGAAGATTTAATAAAACATCCAAAGGTGCTAGAGAAAATGGATGAAGAGGTAAAATTGACCATGAAATCAGTCGCCCAATATGAACAAGTGAAAAAGTTTGTATTAATCCCAAGGTTGTTTTCGATTCAAGATGGAGAGTTAACCCCTACTTTAAAGTTGAAAAGAAAAGTTATTTCTCAAAAGTTTGAGTCATTAATTTTACCGTTATATTCATAAATTTTAAGGAAAGCCATTTCTATTTTTGTAACTTGCGGATTGAATGAAATAAACATGAGTCATACGAACAAAATAGCCTTAATTACGGGAATCACAGGACAAGATGGAGCTTATTTAGCAGAGTTTTTGTTGAATAAGGGTTACCAAGTACATGGAATCAAGAGAAGAAGTTCTTTAATCAATACCCAACGTATTGATCATTTGTATTTAGACCCTCATGTCGATCATTCTAATTTCCATCTTCATTATGGCGATTTAAGTGATTCTACCAACATCATTCGAATCATACAAGAAGTACAACCAGATGAAATTTATAACCTTGGCGCAATGTCGCATGTAAAGGTTTCTTTTGATGAACCAGAATATACAGCCCAGGTGGATGGAATAGGTACCTTACGAATTTTAGAGGCTGTTCGCTTGTTGGGATTAACACAAAAAACAAAAATATATCAAGCCTCTACTTCAGAACTTTATGGTCTAGTACAAGAAGTTCCTCAAAGTGAAAAGACGCCTTTTTATCCACGCTCTCCTTATGCTGTTGCCAAACTTTATGGCTATTGGATCACGGTGAATTATCGTGAGGCGTATAACATGTTTGCTGTAAATGGTATTTTGTTCAATCACGAATCACCTCTACGCGGAGAGACATTTGTAACTCGTAAAATTACACGAGGTGTTGCCCAAATTGTATTAGGACAGCAGGATAAATTGTATTTAGGTAATTTAGATGCAAAACGCGATTGGGGACATGCTAAGGATTATGTTGAAGCAATGTGGTTAATTTTACAACAAGAGAAACCAGAAGATTTTGTAATTGCTACGGGAATAACCACCACTGTTCGTGATTTTATCAAAATGGCATTTGCAGAAGTTGGTGTTGAAATAGGATTTAAAGGAGAAGGAGTCGAAGAGAAAGGATATGTAGTTAGTTGTTCTCACCCGGCCTATCAAATAGAAAAAGACCGCATTGTGGTGGAGGTAGATCCAAGGTATTTTAGACCTACAGAGGTTGAATTATTAATAGGCGATCCGACCAAAGCAAAAGAGCAATTGGGTTGGAAATTAAAATACGATTTGCCTGCATTGGTAAAAGACATGATGGAGGCGGATGTAAAATTGTTTTCTAAACAATAAAAAATGGCGTGGTTTGCTGTTTATACAAAATCACGCTGTGAAAAACAGGTTGCCCAATCCTTGGCTGCAGCTGGCGTAGAGTGTTATTGCCCTTTGAATAAAGTAAAGAAGCAATGGTCTGACAGAACTAAATGGGTAGAAGAACCTTTGTTTCGGTCATATGTTTTTGTCAACATTGATTATGCAAAGCAGCAGACGATTATTAGACAACAAAAAAATGTTGTCAATTTTGTATACTGGTTAGGAAATCCAGCAATAGTTCAAGATCGAGAAATTGAAGAGATCAAACATTTTTTAACTGATTTTGTCAATGTTGAGGTAATTGGTAAATCTGTAAAAGTGGGAGATTTTATTACTGTAAAATCTGGTGTTTTTGAAGGAAAGGTTGCACAAGTGAAATCATTTAAAAATAAAAATGAAGTACGATTGTTAATAGAAAGCTTAGGTTATGAATTAATTGCTCAATTAGCCGACCACAAAAAATAATGAAAATCAGATTATTGTTTTTTAATATCCTTTATTTACTAATTTCTACCCAATTTTATGGGCAAGAGGATGGATTAAGCAATAGTTTATCTATAGAATACGGGTTATCTAGCGGAAAATATCAGCCTTTTTGGTTGAGATCAAACCAATATGGTACGATTCCTACAAAAGGGTCTTTCATGCAAGTTGGAGCCTCCTACGTTCAAGCGTATAAAAATGACAAGAAGTCCATACAAGTAGGCTATGGTGCAGATGTTCGATTTTTGGTAGGTACTGATAAATCTGGTATTCTTATTCCTGAGTTATATGCAAAGGCTAAATACGGAATTTTCGAATTGTGGGGAGGTATTCGAAAGCAAGCTTGGGGTTTAGTGGACTCAACAATTTCTTCTGGCTCTTTTGTTTGGTCGGGTAATTCTTTGCCTATTCCTAAAGTTGAGATTATTGTTCCTGATTGGGTTTATCCCAATTTTTTCAATGGTAACGTTGCATTCAAAGGATCCTATTCACATGGTTGGTTTGAGAATAATCGGGAAGATGTAGCCCACTTCTTTTTGCATCAGAAATCATTTTACGGACAATTGGGAAATAAAAAATCGGCGATAAAGCTATTCGGAGGCTTTACTCATCAAGTCCAATGGGGCGGAATGTTGCTTTACCCAGATCCCAATAATTACTCTGGTATAAATGGATATATTCCTGCTACATTCAACAACTATTTGTATGTGGTTACAGGTTTAACCTTAGGAAACAATGGTGCTAATCTTCAAACAAATGGATTAAACGATGCATGGAATCGGGCTGGAAACCATTTGGGAACGATTGATTTGGGTGCGGAAATTACCATTGGAAAAGTAAAAATTTTAGGTTATCGCCAAAGTTATTATGAAGATGGTTCTTTGTATTATGGCAATAATATTACAGATGGATTACACGGAATATTCATTCAATCGAAGTCGAAAAGTGCTTTTCGAAAATTAGTATTGGAGTATTTTAATTCAGCCTCTCAGGGGGGTCCTTTGGGCTCAAATGCCCCTCAAGCTTGGCAAAGGGGTAAGGATAATTATTTTAATAATAGTGTTTACAACAATGGTTGGACGTATCGGAAAATGAGCATAGGGAATCCATTTATGACTTTAGATTCTGAAACGGATTTAAACCCAGGCAATAAAACGTATTTTGATAACAATCGAGTTGAATCGTTTTATGTTGCTACAGAATGGAATATTGGTGACGCTACTGTTTTGTTAAAAGGAAGTTTGGCAAATGCATTTGGTTGGTTTGGTTCAGCGTATAATCCTGTAAAAAAAATGTATTCTTTTGCAGCATTTTTTCAAAAGCCGCAAGTTGTTTTGGGATATAAATCAACCCTTAAGGGAAAAATCGGTTACGACCAATCTGAATGGTATCCAAGTGTATTGGGAATACATCTAGGTTTATCGATGCCTTTGTATTAAGCAAAGAAAAGATAAGAAACCGCAATGGCAGTTAATACACCCATTAAGTCGGCGGTAAGTCCTGCCCACAGGGTGTATTTGATGTTTTTTACCTGTACGGAACCAAAATACAAGGCAATAACATATAGAATGGTTTCAGCAGATCCTTGAAAAACGCAAGACAATCTGCCCACGAAAGAATCTGCACCAAATGTTTTCATGGTATCAATCATCATGGCTCTTGAACCGCTTCCACTGATGGGATGGAGTAAAGCCGTAGGTAAAGCATCTGAAAAACGATTATCAATGCCAGTCCAATCGATTAAGGTCTTTATTCCTTCTACTAGATAACCAAGTGCCCCACTATTTCTAAAACAAGAAATGGCGACTAACATTCCCACTAAATAAGGAATAATTCGAACAGAAGTTTCAAAACCACCTTTAGCACCTTCCACAAAAGTGGAGAATAAATCTATTTTTTTTCGAAAGGCAGCAGCTATAAAGGAAAAAATAATGAA
>JBEBDG010000186.1:0-4867 GCA_041157165.1 Bacteroidota bacterium | reverse complement strand
TTTCGAAATAATGATTTTAATTTAGTCGCCAATGGGACCAAATACTGCGACACAAATCACCAATGAAATGCTCATGGAACAGTTGATGGAAATGAAATCGATGATCATGAATTTGCAGTCCGAAATGGAAAGCTTGAAGAATCCAGTGGATGATTTCACAACCAAATGGGTAAGCACTTCAGACGTCATGGCGATGCTTCGTGTGAGTCGCAGAACAATCGACAATTACATCAAAGCGGGCAAGCTCACCCCCACTCCGATTGGAAAGCGAAATTACTTCACCATCACCCAGGTAAAGGGATTGATGTATACTCCTCCAATTCCTGAAACCAGGTCCTTATATGACCAAGTTCAAATCATGATGCAACGCTTAGCACAAATTGAAGAAGCCGGCGAGGACTGGTAGATCACTATTTAATCAAACAATCCACCATTCAACAACTTTACCCTAAATAGGTATGTTTACTGCCATTTATTTGGGGTGTTATTCTTTATCATTGTCACAGCATAGATCGTTATGTGTTGAACTACCGTTAAATATTGGAAAAGTAAGTATATAAGTAGGTAATACAACGTTTTATGACGACACGCAAACATGAACCATATGACACTAAATAAGCTACTAGTACACGAGTTAAAGAAAGAAACAGGGACAACAACTGTAAACCTTGTTGCTTCAAACCAAGTCATTCCCATTGATATTCAATCAGAAAGTCTTGTAACTGCTTTATTAAAAAGCTATTCCGGTGATAAAATTCTTTATGCGGACTTTGATAGAAGTCCAGGAAAATATTTCCCAACACGATTTGACGCATACAAAGAATCTTCAAGAACAGATCAAGATTTTTTAAATTTTACAATAGACACCCTTGGAAACCTAGTAACATTTATTCAACCTAAAACATTGGCAAGGGGAGGTTATTTAGTATTTGCAGAGTATGTTCACAATGGGACAACATTCGTATCAATATTTTTAATTAGAGATACAGAAGGCAAACTTTTAAAGCGGGTTGACGACTCTTTCGAAATAAAAACTATTGAGTATCTCGATACTAACCACCTCGCAATGGCTTGTCGTATTAATGAAGGCAAAATTGACAACGATGAACCAAATTATTTATCATTTACTAGACTTCGACAGCAAGACGTTTCTGACTACTTTATTAATTGGATTAGTGTCGCACAACTTGAAAGCAGTACGGAATTTACAAAAGCACTATACAAAATAATTAACAATATTCCACTACCATTAAATGGAGAAACAAGTCAACCCATCACTATTGACGAAGTAAGACATATGGTATATGAAAATGCGAGAAATAATGCACAAGGAAATATCAATATACAAATACTAAGTGAGCAGATTTATAGTTCAACAACAGTGATATCTGACTATGCAGATGAAAATAATATCAGCATTGATACCGAGTTTCGTTATGACAAAACTGCTTTGCGTAAATTTATTCAGTTAAGCGTAAATCGTGATGGGATTAGTTTAAAATTTTCACGTGGTGACAGCGGAACCAAAGTGCGAATTTCAGAAGAAAATCCTAATCAAATAATTATCGAATCCGCAAAATTTGCAAATGCCCTAAGAGGAGAAATAGAAACAGATGAGTAAAATCCTTTACCATACAACACTTTTTGCCTTGATAAAGGGTTCAACAAATCCTTTAATCGATGCCTCATTTATTGAGATTGACAATAATTTAGATGCAGTTCAGAAAGCTACAGAACTTTCAATTAATATTGAAATAGTTCAAAATAGATTAAGGCTCATTCCTAATTCAATTCAGACCAAAATATTTGACTCAATAGATAGCTTCCTTAGCATAAAAGAAATTACAGACAATTCAAATTTCCTTATCATAGACAATGAAAATGCAATTTCGTTTTTTGACAAAACAACATTTGTAAATTTTGAACGGAAAGAAAACTACCTAATATCAAATCAACAGGCTTTTCTGGAGTTTCTTTCAATATTAAAGCAACACGAAATCGAAACGGATGATGCTTTTCATTTTGTTGACTCATACAATAAGGATTTAAGAAAAATCTCATTTGTAAGTTTATCAGATAAAGGAAGATTAACAATAACTTACGAATTAAAAGCCCCATTATTTGACCCAAATAGAAATTTAAAAAAGCAACTTGAAAGATTCAAAGCTTGTTTCGATAACGAAAATAAAAGTTTATTAAAGTTTTTAAAGTCAGCAACAATTTCAATAGCTTCTAATTTCCCAGCTGAACAAAGACTACAAATGCTAATTGAATCATTAGACAAAGTTGTCGAAAGAGCAAGGATTAACTTTGAAGTTTATCTTAATAATTTGTCTATTGACAAAATAAGAAAGGATTATGACGAAGTTAAATCAAAGTATTTTAACAGTTTATCTGATATACTATCAAAGCTATCAAACAAAATAATTGCATTACCCATAGGCATTTCTGCAACATTATTTGCAGTTGATAAAATTAAAGATTCTTGTTTCTTTTTGCTTTTCTTGTTGGGAGCAACCGTGGTTACTTCAATATACATTTGCCTATTGCTTCGGATACATTTAAAAGACTTAAACTACATTTCAAAAATTTTCCATTACGACTACAACACGTTACTTGCCAACAACTTTTTTTCAAAATGTCCTGACGAAAAAAATCTGTTTGAAGAAATAAAGAAACGAATAACAGAGCGAATAACATTTTTAAAAACAATAATTGAATCTTATTATTGGATAATGAACGTTGCTAACATTGTTATAAGTATTTTCATTTTAGGCAAATTAGGAGTAATTGAAAATAGACTAATACTTATAACTATAGGACTAATCTTCAGTATTATACTATTCAGAAATTATATACTTAACAATGAGGAAGAGCAGAAAAGCATTGCATAATGCAGATTTTTGTGTTTGCCAATGTAACCTGCAGCCTTGGAGATTTTCGCTGCCAATATAGGTTAGTGATGCCTGACAGTTTTAGATCCTGAATTCTGCCGGCAGCAATTTCGAAAGGGTACTAGGTTATGAATAATGCAAGTGCTCCATTTTTAGAACTGATTCAGATTCGCCTTTTCAAGTGTAATCCCTCCTCTTATATCAGACAAGCGAAATTAGAGTTTCAGTGGTATTTGATATTAGGCACATTAAATCAACAACAAGCAACCTCGTTAATGAAGAACAATTGTAATGGGTTTCATATACTTTATTAAACACAATTTAAGAAACCAAAAGTCAATTTTATTCTTAAACGTCATTTTTGTGATTTTTTCACAAAAACATCTGTTTAAATTCAAAAAAAGACCGAATTGAATCGAAAAAGCGCTTGAAATAGGCAAAAATGACAAATAAGAATTTCGTGTAATTGTTACAAATAACCATATTGGATTTAGTTCTCAGATATTTCCAAAATGGAAACAACTGAGTTTATCGAAAATTTCGAATAACTGACAATCAACTACCGAGCATTCTTCGGCAATTGAATTTGTGCTTCTTCCCGATATATGAATCCACAAGAAAAGAAAAACACGCAAACCCTTGCCTGTAGCGGATTTTAAGAAGTCATTCGAGCAACAAACAACTACTAATTAACCACCAACCGAAACGCTCGCTTCGTTTGTTCTATCTCGCTCTTGCTGATTCCAAATATCTTTGCAACGGCACGCCAGTTAAAAATTTCATGATTTTTTGGATTGTTTGGGTGCTCGTTTTCTGGTGATGATTCCGGCATCTTGCAATTTTCTACCTAATGGATTAGCAGCCGCAACATTGGTTAAATCTTTCTCTAATCCCAATACGAAGAGTACTTGTAAATAGCTTCCAATGGCAACAGTAGGACTACCTTGCTCAATATTATAAATGGTTTCCCTTCCTAGTCCTGTGCGCTCAGCAATTTGCTCAGCGCTCAATTTTCTGCGCAAACGAGCCAATTGTATATGCACTCAAAGATCTTTTTAAATCTTCAGGTTTTTAGGCAATATAGCAGGCGCTGTTTTCATACAACTTGTCTTATAGGGGACAAATATGAAATGTTTTATCCGTTTGATGACAAGTTATTTTAATTTTTATTCGGATGGGCATTCAATTTGCATGAATTTTTCCGTTTTTTGCATGCAATTCAAAAAATACCTGTATTTTTGTACCAAAGAAATGGATTTGCTCCGTCAACATATCAAGCAGGGTGAAGTATATCGCCGTTCTGACCTAGAATATTATTCCACGGCCATAGATAGACATTTGGCACAATTAACCAATGACGGAACATTGGTAAAATTGAACCAGGGCTTGTATTACGCACCAAAACAATCCAAGTTTGGCGTTGTCCCGCCTGATGACCGTCAAGTAGTAGAACGTTTTTTAAAAGACGAAGATTTTCTATTGGTGTCCCCAAATACATTCAACTCACTGGGGCTTGGCCTTACGCAGCTATACAATACAACTTGGGTATATAACCATAAACGAAAAGGCGAATTTCAACTCAACGGTAAGACATTTGAATTCAAATTGAAGTCGTCGTTTCCCAAGAATATCACAAGAGAATACCTACTTGTTGATTTATTAAACAACATGGAGAATCTTGCGGAAGACCAATCTCAAACATTAGATAGATTACCGAATAACATGGGTAGCTTTAATGCTGATGCCTTAATGAAGGCAACTCAGCTTTATGGAAATGGCAAAACAAAACGTAAATTAAAGTCAATCGTTCGAAACGTACTCCAGCATGCTTGATTTCATACATAAAGATCCTGAATTCAAAGAGCTTATCTCCATTGTATCTAACCAAAAAGGTATAGACATTACATTGGTTGAGAAAGATTATTGGATCATGCATGCATTGTACTCATTGCAAAAACAAGGAATTGAATTTG
>JBEBDG010000185.1:0-4877 GCA_041157165.1 Bacteroidota bacterium | reverse complement strand
GGGAAGGATACGCCTTGGCAGAATTAATTTGTCAAAACATTGCTGAAATATCAAAAATTAAAACAAAAACCATTAAAATTGACCTCAATAAAGAGGTTCCATACGAAAGACCGGTTGTTTTTGATTGTGAGGAAAATGTATTTGAACAAAAAGTAATCATCGTTGTAGACGATGTCTTGAATACTGGCAGAACATTCTCTTATAGTTTAGCACCGTTTTTATCGATGCATGTCAAAAAAATTCAAGTAGCTGTTTTAGTGGATCGGAACTATCGTAAATTTCCAATTTCAGCAGATTATATCGGATATGAACTTTCTACAACCTTATCAGATCATGTAGAAGTTGTTATTTCAAATGAAAAGAAGAGAGGGGTATATTTGAAATAAGTGGAAAATGGAGAACGTATTTATTTTCAACTCTCTACTTTCAACTCTCCACTTTCAACTTTTTTACTTCTCTTCGGTGCTGCACCCAACAAGAAACCGTAAGCATTTAAGGCTGGCACAAAATCAAAAATCACTTTCAAAATTGCAGCTAAGGGTAAGGCCAGAATCAATCCTTGAATTCCCCAAATAGTTTCTCCAAGTAAGAGGGCAATCATTGCAACCATAGGGTTCATGCTCACTTTAGACCCAATAATCATAGGGGTGATAAAATTTGCTTCAATAAATTGGACAGCGGCTACCCATGCCACCACAGCGATGGCGTGATTTGGACTTAGGGTGATTAAGCATAATAATACAGGCAATGAAGCTGCTACCCAAATACCAACATAGGGGATTAGCAAAAAAACTCCCGTTAAAATTCCAAAAAAGATAAAATAATCAACACCTATCCACCAGAATCCAATGATATTTAATGTCCCAGCAATGAGCATAACTAATAACAGTCCTTGTAAATAACTTTGAACGACCCCGCCAATTTTTCTCAATAAATTTTGCATTTCAATTTCTTCGATTTTAGGAAAAACTTGATGTAAAAACGATGCAAAAAACGAACGATAATAAAGTATAAAAAAAATGAAAATGGGAATCAGTATTAAATTGGTTAGAACATGAAGCATGGTCCCAAAGGTAGTACCTAAAATCACCCCTGAATTTTTCAATAAATTCAATGTTTGATTCGTGACTTCTAGCATTTGCTTTTTCCTTGAAATATTCAGGTTTTTTGATAAAAACGATTGAATGGAAGATATATAGGTTTCAAATTTCTGAACATACATTGGCCAATCACTTGCAATATCCGCAATTTGAATAGTCAGTAAAGTTACTCCCCCAATAAGTAATAAACTGGCAATGACCAATACAATTAAGATACTAATGGCTCTTGGCAATCCTTTTCGTTCGAGCCATGCGGTTATTGGCAATAAAAGAAGTGATAAGACCAAGGCAGATGCCAATAATACCAAAATATCTTTCAACCATATCATTCCAAGAATTAAAATGGCAATGGAAAATAGAATAGCTGCTAATCGAAAAGCAAATGGAGATTTTTGAGTCATTTCTTAAAAAAACTTTCAATAAGTTAAATAAAAAATTAACAATTTGTTAATATTGAGCTCTCTATATTTGTGTCATAAATTTACGCCAATCTGTATGAGCACAGTTTCGAATAACTTTAAAATTCTTTTAGTTGACGATGACCCAGATATTTTGGAGCTCTTGGAATACAATTTAGCGAAAGAAAATTACATTCTCGAAAAAGCACTTGATGGACTAGAGGCGATTGAAAAGGCAAAATCTTTCAAGCCACAATTGATCATCATGGATGTCATGATGCCCAAAATGGATGGCATCGAAACTTCCCGTAAAATCAAATCGCTTCCTGAATTTAAAAATACCATGATTTTATTCCTAACCGCAAGAGGGGAGGAATACACTGAAGTAGCTGCATTTGATGCGGGAGCACATGATTATATTATCAAGCCTATAAAACCTAGGGCTCTAGTGAGTCGAATTAATGCCTTACTTAAAAGAGATGGTGAAAAAGAATCCAAAAATGAAATCATTGAAATAGGAGGCTTAATTATCAACCGTACCAATTATTCGGCTTCATTCCAAGGACGACCATTGGTACTGCCAAAAAAAGAATTCGAATTATTGATTTTTCTTGCATCCAATCCAAACAAGGTATTCAATAGAGATGAATTATTGGAAAAAGTTTGGGGTAATGATGTATATGTAGTGGAAAGAACCATTGATGTTCATATTCGAAAACTGCGCGAAAAAATCCCAGAAACGTATATTAAAACCTTAAAGGGTGTTGGATATATGTTTACTATTGAGTGATTTATTCGTAACTTGCAGACTCATATGAAATCTGCATTTTTTGCCTTTACCATCTTATTAAGTAGTATTATTACGGTATCTGCCGGACCCAAAAGAGAACTAAGAGGGGTTTGGATTGCAACAGTACAAAACATCGATTGGCCAAGTAATAGAAATTTCAATTCAATTACCCAAAGAGAAGAATTTAGTAACATTCTCAATTCACACCAACAAACGGGGATTAATGCGGTATTCGTCCAGGTACGAATTGCTTCGGATGCCCTTTATGCAAAAAGCAAAGAGCCTTGGGCAAGTGTTTTATCAGGTTTACAAGGTCAAGCTCCTATCCCCTATTATGATCCATTGGAATTCATGATACAAGAGTCTCATAATCGTGGTATTGAATTTCATGCATGGTTGAATTTAAATCGTGCCAATTTATCCACTAAAAACTTATTAAGTTCAGAACATATTGCCAGGAAACATCCTGAATGGCTATTACTTTACAATGGTCAACATATTTTTAATTTCGGTTTGCCCGAGGTCAGAAATTATATTGAAGAAGTTGTAAGAAACCTCGTTCAAAATTACAATATAGACGGCATTCATTTCGATGATTATTTTTATCCCTATCCTAGTGCAAATTCAAGTATCAAAGATCAAGAAGCATTTGAAAAATACAAATACCCGAATGAACGCATTGAAGATTGGAGAAGAAGAAATATTGACATCCTGATTCAAAATATCTCTTATATCATTAAACAAGAAAAACCAAAAGTAAAATTTGGGATTAGTCCATTTGGAATCTACCGTCATAAAACGCTAAATTATGAAGAAGGTTCTCCTACCCGCAAAGGGTTGCAATCCTACATTGACCTTTTTGCAGATACAGAGAAATGGATCAAAGAAGGATGGGTAGATTACATTGCTCCTCAATTGTATTGGCCTACCAACCATGGAGTGGCACCTTACGGACCATTGCTTTCTTGGTGGTCGACACATAGTTACGAAAGACCTGTATATGCTGGGATTGGCGCCTATCATTTGAAAGACTCTTGGAGTACGAATGAACTTTCAAAACAATTACAACTAGCCCGATCGAATTCGAAGGTGCAAGGTTCCATTTATTTTAGTAGTAAATTACTAACACAAAATACTAAAGGTTGGAGAGATAGTTTGAGGAGAAATCATTTTAAAGAAGTAGCTTTAGTCCCCACAATGCCATGGATTGATAGCATCCCTCCTAAAGCCCCTCATCAGATTTCTTTAGTCAAAAAAGAAGGAGAATGGCAATTGGATTGGAAAAGTGGTGAACCTGCTGCAGACCAAGACCCGGTGGCCTACTACTTGGTTTATCGATTTAAAAAAACCGATATCGATCCATTTGAACAAGCTGAACACATTATTTACAAAGGCAGAAATACGCACTTAAATATTCCCAACAATTGGATGAGCTCAGGCTATGGTTTTGCTGTAACGGCTTGCGATCGAATGCACAATGAATCTACTCCGGGAACTATTCAATGGGTAATTGCTGTTGAAGAAGAACATAAAAAAGAAAATTAAATGAGTGTACGTTATTTTCATCTGACAGTTAAAGAAATTATTGACGAAACAGTGGACACCAAAACATTTCATTTTTGGCAACCCATCCACGACACAGTTAAATACCATGCTGGACAATTTTTGACGGTAATTCCTGAAATTGAAGGAAAAAAAATCAGAAGAAGTTACTCTTTTTCTTCATCACCCAAAACAGATACTGCCCCTGCAATTACCGTAAAAAGAGTAAAAAACGGGCTCGTTTCCAATTTTTTATGTGATCATTTAAAAGTTGGTGATTCCTTGGAGGTAATGGATCCAATGGGCAATTTTGCCATCGAGCCAGAGGCTACAAGGAAAAGAAATTATGTTTTTGTAGGAGCGGGAAGTGGAATTACACCCCTTTTTTCCATGATTAAAACCATTTTAAAGGCAGAACCCCAAGCTACCATTGAATTAATCTATGGTTCTCGATCAGAGAACCAAATTATTTTCAAATCAGCTTTAGAAGAATTGGAAAGAAATTATGCCGACCGCTTGAAAATTTTATACATCATCAGTCAACCAAGCCCTTCATGGGCAGGACTTAAAGGTCGAATCAATCAGGCATCAATCGTATATTACTTGAAACAGGAATTGGGAACTGATATTATAAATTCGCATTATTATTTATGCGGACCAGAAGAAATGATGGATCAAATTAAAAGTTCGTTGGCTATTTTTGATGTCCCAAATACGCAAATACATCAGGAATTATTTATAAGCCATAGCTCAGAAGAAGTAAATTTAGCAGAAGAGGATGGTAGTTTAAAAGAACAGGACATACAACTAATATACGAAGGTAAAACACATCAGATTACAGTTTTGCCATCTCAAACCATTTTAGAGGCTGCTTTAGAGGCCGATTTAGATATCCCATACTCTTGCCAAGCCGGTATGTGTACCGCTTGTATGGGTCAGTGTACCTCCGGAAAGGTACTTATGGATGAAGAAGATGGTTTGACCCAAGGAGAAATTGATAAAGGCTATATTTTAACGTGCGTAGCCCATCCAATGAGTGCAGGTGTA
>JBEBDG010000184.1:0-4960 GCA_041157165.1 Bacteroidota bacterium | reverse complement strand
TGATGGACGCACTCCTAAGAATGGATCTGTTGCAATCATAAAAGGACGAATGTATAATGAATGATCTTCTTCTTTTGGAATCCAATCTTTTTCAATTTGAATTAATTGTTTCATGCCATCCAAAAATAACCATTCAGGAACGGTTGGCATTTGCATTCTCTCTGCAGAAATATTAAAGCGTTTGAAATTTTGATCAGGTCTAAAAATCACTACTTGATCTGTTGCACTTTTATAGGCTTTAATTCCTTCGAAAATGGATTGACCATAATGCAATACTGCAGTAGATGGATCAAGTTGGATTGGTTCAAATTTTTTAATGACTGCATTTTTCCATTCACCATCTATATAATCAGCTTCCAACATATAGTTCGTAAAACTTTTTCCGAAGAAGAAATTTTTTGGATCTAATTGTCTTAATTGATCCTTAGGCATTTCAATAAATGGGATGTTTTGTGCACTCATTTTTTAACTTTTTTTATGCTAATTCAGGCACAAAGAAACACAAAAAAATAAAGACTTACAATTGTTATTTTTTCAAACCAATCAATTCAGTTAATTTCCGTTATTCAAATCTTATGAAAGAAGTTAAAAACAGTCTCCCAAATAGCGTATTAGTGAACCTCTACAAAGAAAGTTTAGTATTGGGCACTGTGCCTACAAATGTGGATAAAAAAGCAACGACATCCCCAGTAAAAGAGGAAAAAGATGAAATAAAGGATATAGAAACTACTCCAATAGCACCCATTAAATTCTTAGGAGAGCATCAAAAAAAGATCATGGTTTTGGTACAGGATTCCAATGCAGTTCATTTAAATGAAAGAGACTTCGACTTACTAACTTCTATCTTGAATGCCTGTAAATTAACGATCGCTGATATTGCATTAATAAACCTTGCAAATAAAAATTATTCTTTGCATCAAATTTTAGTTCAAATTCCATCTGATATTGTTCTGATTTTTGACATCAATCCTACACAATTAAAAATAAAATTACCTACTAAAATTTATAGTCCGATTTTACTTGGAGAAACACAATTATTATTCAGTAATAATTTATCCAACATGCAAGGAATTGATCAAGCATCAAAAATTGAAAAAACAAAATTATGGACTTCATTAAAATTGATTTTTAAATTATAAACTGAGATCAAATTTTAATTTTGTAAGATTAAATTTTCAAAATGCATACAATTATATTTGCTACAAATAATCGAAATAAAGTTGCTGAAATTCAATCTTTAGTTGGACTTGATTTTGAAATTATTCCATTAAAAGAAGCAGGAATTGATATCGACATTCCAGAACCCCACGATCATTTGGAAGCCAATGCTGCGGAAAAAGCTAGGACCATTTTCAACCTCAGAAAACAAAATTGTTTTAGTGAAGACACTGGCTTAGAAATAGCTGCTTTAGGAGGTGCGCCAGGTGTAAAAAGCGCAAGGTATGCAGGAGAAAACAGGGACTTTCAAGCCAATATAGACCTTGTTTTAAGTAAAATGACGGGCGTTGAAAATAGAGCTGCACAGTTTAGAACGGTGATTTGTCTTATCTGGGAACAAAAAGAATATTATTTCGAGGGCATCTGTAAAGGGCAAATTCTAGGTGGCATGGAAGGTGAAAAAGGCTTTGGGTATGACCCAATTTTTGTACCCGATGGCTCTAGCAAAAGCTTTGCTAGCATGACGATGGAAGAAAAAAACAAATTTAGTCATCGACAAAAAGCAGTCTCCCAATTATTCGATTTTTTGAAAAAATCTATTGTTTAAAAGGGGTAGGACTATTCCATATTTCCCAACTTGCATTGGCTTGAATATGCAACATCTCTAATCCATTTTGAGTGGTGGCACCTTGACTTGCTCCAAGTGCTAAGAACTTGGTTTGAGTAGGATTATACACTAAATCGTATAAATGATGTTGGTCTGTAATGGCATCATAAGGCAAAGCTGGTGCCTCCTCAACATTAGGATACATGCCAACTGGACTGGTATTAATGAGCAAAGTATGTGCGCTTATAATTGATGCGTCAAGTGATCCATAAGTTAGCCCAACCTTTGATTCAGTTCTAGAAACAAACTGATAAGAGATCCCTCGCTTTTTCAACACCCATTCGACAGCTGCAGCTGCCCCACCCGTACCTAAAATAAGGGCTTTTTGATGCTGTGGCTTTAAGTAAGGCAATAAGGACTGTTCAAATCCAATCACATCTGTGTTGTAGCCATATAAGGCACCCTCATATAAACGAATACAATTACAAGCTTGTATTGATTCCACCACCGAGGAAGGATATTGCAAAAAAGGAATGACAGCTTTTTTATACGGAATGGTTACATTCAATCCATTTAAGTTTGAATTGTTTTCCCATAGACTTGTAAATAAATCAATAGAATCAATTGGATAATTTTCATACTGCGCATCCTCTATATTTTCTAAAGAAAATTTTTCTGCAAAAAATCCCTTAGAAAAAGAATGTGATAATGGAAAACCTATTAACCCAAATTGACGCACATTTATTTATTTAAATATAAATTAAAAGTATCTCCGCGTAAACCAATACGCATCGCTTCTAATGGAATAATTTCCGAAGGTGCAATATTTCCAAGGTTTACATTACAGCCGATTAATTCTAAGAAATATAATTGCTGCGCTTTTTGTGGTGCTTCCCAAAGAATTTTCTCAGAAGGGATTTTTGTTAATATTTCTTGTACTAAACCTTCTCTCACTTCTCCTGAACCTCTATATATACCTACGTTTCCGGCTTCTCTTGCTTCTGCGATTACATAAGATGCACCTGCATTTAATTCTGCACCCATTAATTCTATCCATTTATAAGGAGGGATTATGTGCGCTGCGTCCTTGCTACCAACTTCACTAAATACTTTAGCGAATTTTGAAATCTTTTCTATGTAACCACACTTTTCAGTATGAGGAATTTCGATTGAACCATCACTCACTTCAATCACATCAATATTATAATCCTTACACATTGCTATATAATCATCAAACTGATTTCTAATAATAAAGGCTTCAAATAATGTACCACCAAAATATACTGGAATATTATGTGCTTGGTATAATTCAATTTTTGCTCTCAAATTAGGAGTAACAAACGAAGTACCAAAACCTAGTTTAACAATATCCGTATGCGGTGCGCCGACACTTAAAAAATTTTCTGCATCTCTTAAACTAAGGCCTTTATCCATGACCATTGTTAATCCATATTGTCTTGGTTTCGTTGTACGCTCTGGAATCTGTGTTAAATTGAAATTCATCATTGTGCTTCTATATTTTTGCAAAGATAATTTAAAAAAGCTTAGCTTATTTAAGCTTCTTGTATTGACTGATTAATTCCACCACTTTTACATCTTGGATGAGTTCGGGATAAAACTTAATAAGCTTATTGAGCCATTTGCCAGACTTAGACAAAGCCATTTCCAGTTGCAATAATCCTTCTTTTCGCTTTTGCATCATGAATAAAATGGCACTCCTATAGTATACAAAGATGACTTTCCCCTGTGTTGACATATAAGCCAATTCAGTTTGCTCTAATGCAGCATCCAACTGATCATTGGCAATTAAACATTTTATAAAACTTTCCCACCCTGCGATTTGCTTGGGCTTGTGCTTTACAACAATACCAAAATAAGTGGAAGCCTCCTTAAATTGATCAAGATTCAAATAGCATTCACCCATCATGATATAATACTCGTTAATATGCTTGTTGATTCTTATTGCATGTTCAATTTGTTTGATGGCCATCTGCCATTTTGATTCCAACATATAGGTAGATGCAATCTTTTGATACAACCTACTATCTTCTGGATTTAAATGCACCGCCTTTTTGTAATGAAAACGTGCTTGTGCAAAGTTTTTTAATCGATGGTAACAGTGTCCGATTGCTTCATAAATGACATCCTCCGGCCTAGATAATTCAAGTACTTTTTCTAAAGCTTCAATCGCTTCTTTATACTTTCTAATTCTTAGATAGGCATCTCCCATATTTCGATAAGCATAATCGAATTTCTCATCAATCACCACTGCAAATTGATAGGCATCAATTGCTTTTTCATACAACTTGATACCTTGGTATGCAGCAGCTAGATTGAACCAAGCCAATGCATTATAAGGTTGCTCATCAATCATTTTTTGATGGAGAATAATGCTTTCCTCATTACGTCCTGTAAAATCTGTCCAAAAACAAATTTTATACAAAGCTTCTTCGTTGGTTGGTTCTTCTTCTAATATTAATTTTAAGCAATCAAACACTTTGTCAAAAGCTTCATGATCATCATACACATCTGCTAATTCAAAAAGTAATTCTGTACGTTCGGCACCTTCAAATAAATGCAACGCTTCTTGTAATAAAACAATCGCTTCTTCCGGTTGATCTAAAGCTAAATAAGCATCTGTTTTTAAAATAAACAGATTCATGTCTTTATGGTCATACAATGTGGCGGTATTTAACAACTCAAGCGCTTCACTATATTTTCGAGTAGCTAATAATAAATCTGCTTTTTTAATCATTAAAACCGAAGAAGATGGAAATTGTGACAAAGCGATATCTGCAGCTTCAATAGCCTCAACAATGGCATCTTTCTCATCCAAATGAGCAATGATTTTTTCAAAATCATCTTCCTCAATATAAGAATGTGCCTTCCCTGTTTTTAAACTCTGATAGCGTAAAAGCAGGTCCTGGATATCCCCACTTTCTTCCTCAAATTGATTATTGAACATATTATTCATTTAATCATGATTAATAAGGTATTGAAAATCAATATTTTAAAATAAATAATTGAAAATCTATACTTTATTAAATGTACGGCTTCGCACTTAAACTGGGACAATTTATTGTGCACAGTTAGCTTAATTTATCGTTAAAAAAATATTTTCTAAGAATTGACATAATCCTTTAACTTCGTAATATCCGTGCGTACCCTAAGAACCATATTAACTTCTTTTGTTCT
>JBEBDG010000183.1:0-4969 GCA_041157165.1 Bacteroidota bacterium | reverse complement strand
GGGCAGAAATTCAATTTTATCAAAGCCTATACTCCTATTAATGAAGAGTTTAAAAAAATTTATCCAAGCATGAATGATGCTGATAAAATGCGATGGAAATACCAACGCTACATGCAGGATTATTTAGGAACCATCAAAGCGGTAGATGAGAATGTGGGTCGTTTGATTGACTATTTAGAGTCAAACAATTTAATGGACAACACCATAATTGTGTACACTTCTGATCAGGGTTTTTATTTGGGGGAGCATGGTTGGTTCGACAAACGATTTATTTATGATCAGTCTTTTAAAACACCTTTATTGGTTGCTTGGCCTGGAAAAATAAAAGCGGGCTCTAAGTCAGAAAAATTGGTGCAGAATCTCGACTTTGCGCAAACCTTTTTAGATGCGGCCGGAGTAAAAGCACCTGTTGATATGCAAGGAGAAAGCTTATTGCCAATATTAACAGGCTCTGAGAAGAATTTTAAACGGGATGCTGTTTATTACCATTATTACGAATATCCAGCAGAGCATATGGTGAATCGTCATTATGCAATTGTGACAAAAGATTTTAAATTAATTCACTATTACTTTGTGGAAGACCAATGGGAGTTGATAGATCGGAAAAAAGATCCGAATGAATTAAAAAACGTATACAATGACCCCGCATATGCAAAAGTTAGAAGAGAATTGCATGTGCAATTAGAAGAATTGAGAAAGAAATACAAAGACAACAAGGAAACGAGTCAAAGTTTTATTAACCGTTTAATGAATGATGCTGACAAAGGAAAAGTGTTTGGCATTTCAAAAGAAAAAGCAGCTGAGATTAGAAATAGAAGGAAGAAGGTGATAGGGAAGAGGGAATAGGGAATAGGGAAGAGAGAATAGGGAAGAGGGAATAGGGAATAGGGAAGAGGGATAAGGTCTAAGTTGTGACGTGTAAGGCATGAGTTAAGGGTTTGTGAGGGGTGATTCGGGCCTGAGGTCGAGCGAAGAGAGAAAACTCGAAGGCTCCATCAATTTTTTTGTTAATTTCAATTATTAATCGTAATATTACGTTGAATATGGGAGCAAGTAAAATTATGGATTATTCTGAGCGACAGTTAATGCTGGCAAAATATGCCAAAGCCTTGTCGCATCCAGCTCGAATAGCTATTTTGGAGGTTTTGTTGAAACGACAAACGTGTATTTGTGGAGACATTGTGGAAGAATTGCCAATTGCTCAAAGTACCGTTTCTCAACATTTGAAAGAATTAAAAGAAGCAGGCTTGATAAAAGGAAGTATCGAAGGGGTAACGGTTTGTTATTGCATCGATGAGAATGCTTGGTCGAATGCTTCTCAGTTTTTACAAGGAATCTTTGGAGAGTTTCAGTTAATGAAATCGACTTGTTGTTAAAAAAATTTAGTTTGTTTAATCGTAATATTACAATAAAATGAAGACAGATCAGGAGTTAAAGGACATTGTAAAAAACAAATACAGTGAAATTGCATTGCAAGACAAAGAGACAAACATGTCTTCTTGTTGTGGTGCTGGGGGCTGTTCTACTGAGGTATATAACATCATGAGTGATGATTATGGAACCTTAGAGGGATACAATCCAGATGCAGATTTGGGTTTGGGATGTGGTTTGCCTACTCAATTTGCAAAGATAAAACCAGGAGATGTGGTAGTAGATTTAGGTAGCGGCGCAGGAAATGATTGCTTTGTGGCCAGACACGAAACAGGCGAAACCGGTAAGGTCATTGGTATTGATTTTACACCAGCCATGATTGAACGCGCTAGAGAAAATGCAGAAAAAAGAGGGTTTAATAATGTGGAATTTCGTCAGGGAGACATAGAGCAAATGCCGATTACCTCTAACGCAGCGGATGTGATCGTAAGCAATTGTGTATTAAATCTCGTGCCAAATAAAAATGGGGTGTTTAAAGAGATATTTAGAGTTTTGAAGCCCGGTGGTCACTTTAGTATTTCTGATGTTGTATTGAAAGGCGACCTACCAGAGGGATTGCAAAAAGATGCAGAGATGTATGCAGGATGCGTGGCAGGAGCTATCCAAAAAGACACGTATTTAGGTATGATTTTCTCGAATGGCTTCCAAAATGTGAGCATCCAAAAGGAGAAGGCGATCATTATTCCAGATGATATTTTAGTAAATTATTTAAGTAAAGAAGAAATAGATTCCTTTAAATCGGGTAATTCAGGTATTTTTAGTGTAACGGTTTATGCCGAAAAGCCAGTAAATGCATGTGCACCAGGTTCAGGATGTTGTTAAGATGAAAAAGAAAATATTAGTACTCTGCACCGGCAATAGTTGTCGTAGTCAGATTGCCCACGGGTATTTAGCCAAATTTGCCAAAGGAAAAGCGGATGTGTATAGTGCGGGAGTAGAAACACACGGAGTGAATCCGAAGGCCATTGCTACTATGCAAGAAGATGGGATTGATATTTCTAACCACACATCGAACAATGTGTTGGAATATGAAGGGATTGATTTTGACTTTGTGATTACGGTTTGTGACAACGCCAAAGAGCGTTGTCCGTATTACCCCTCCTCTGCTAAATTGTTTCATTACAATTTCCCAGATCCGGCCAAGTTTGTCGGTTCAGAGGCAGAAACAAAAAAGGAATTTGCTAGGGTAAGAGAGTTAATTAAGCAATATTGTTTAGAATTTGTCCAAACAAATGTATAAATCATGACAACCGAAATGCTTCAATTGTGGCAAGAAGGCCGCACCCGTTTTTCTAAATTATTGGAACAATTAAAAGAAGAAGATTTACCTAAAAAACTAGGAACAACTCCTAATTCGATCGGCTTTTTAATTCGACACATTGCCGAAGTGGAGTTGTTATTTGCAAAGAATGTCTTTCAAAATCCGGATGTAAAAGTCATAGCTAAAACTGTCATTGATGGGAAAGACACGGGATTATGGACCAATTTAGCCGAATTAAAAGCCATTGCAGAAGAATCGTTTCAAATGCTAAAGGCAACGATTGAAACCCAATCTCAAGAGAGTTGGAATGATTTGGTGACTACCAAAGAATTTGGCACTAAAACCAAAGCGGAGGCCTTGGCCAGGGTAACAACCCATGCGGCTTATCATGCGGGTCAGATGGCGATGATATTGAAATATGGGCAATAAATTGATCTCAGAGTTAATCTAATTTCAATTTCTTGCTCATAAATTCAATAAAATAGGGCCAGTTCGGACCCGTTACGTGGCCTTTAGGATGTAAACGATACCCAATTTGCCCCTCATCAATCAATTGTTCCACAGCTGGGAATTCAGTCGTTCCAATGCCCTTTTTACCTAATAGTTGATACACGGGTTCTGCGGCTGCTGCTGCCATAAACATTCCCCTCGGGTCTGCCCAATTGTCGCCATTGTTTCCAACCCCAATGAAAAAGGGTCGAGGGGCCAGTAAACTGATTAGGCTATGAGCATCAACCGGAAGGTCATTCCACCCAAGCGGGCCTGCATATTTCAAAAAGCTGCCCGACATCCAATGGTACAAGCCCGAACCAGCAATATTTTCTACAATTTCACCAAAATCCCTACGGTGTAATTTTAATCCACCTTCACCTGATGAAGCGATGTACCCAATGGCAAATCGTGAATCATAGGCCATGGTAACCGCTGCTGCCTTTCCGAATCTTGAATGCCCCATGATAGCCACTTTTTCAGCATTAATTTCAGGCATAGATTCCATTAAATCAAGTGCTTTAGATGCTCCCCAAGCCCAGGCTTTTAGTGCTCCCCAATCTGAAGGACTTCTTCTTTTTCCCTTGTTTACCAAGCCAATGATTCCAGAAGTTAGTCCGGCTCCATTGTCGGCCTGGTAACTCGTTGGAATAATCACTGCAGCCCCCCAACCTTTGGCAATCACCTGTTCCTTCCAAGGAATGTCTGTGCTTGGTGGTGGGTTAAAGCCTGGAGGAAAGACAAAGGCAAATTCCATCACCAAGGGTATCGGGTTTTTGATTTTAGCAGGTAAAGTAATGCTTAAATCGATATTTACACTGATTGCTGGATATAGATGATTGTCTACCTGTCCTTGATAGGTTAGCACTTTTACCTCATATTTGCCCAGCTTTTCCTGTTTTGTCTGCTGTAATACCCATTTAACTTTTGGAAGATTTTCGGGCGTGATACCATAAATTTCTTCATCAAATAGTTTAACCAATTCAGGCCTTCTGTGGTATTCCCATTGTTTTACCTTGCTAACTTTTTGACCATTGTTCATCGTCAAGATATCGGGCAAATTTGGAAATGGATTAGCTTTGGATTCGTCGTAATTAGCCGGGTTACTTCCAGTCGGATTTCCACTTCTACCTGGGCGAAGTGCTGGAATGCCTAATTTTTGCAGCATATCGGCATGGTCGGCCTTGCTATTTCTTTGAATTTGTGCCAATAAACTATCTTGTTCAGCCGTTCTTTGGGCAAAATTGACCAAAGGGAAGAATAAACAAACAAGAAGAAGGAGCTTTTTCATTTTTTATCTATATTTGTTTGAACCTATTTAATGATAAATGTCGTCAGAATTAGAAGTAAAGGTAGCTCTTATTACCGGGGCTGCAAGAGGTATTGGTTTCGAAGTTGCTCAAAAATTTCATTCGGAAAAATACCATGTAGTTATTATTGATTACAATAAAGAGGCTTTGCAAGCCTGCAAAGCCAAATTAAAGGGGAAAAAGAGGTATTCTTACTTTTTATGTGATGTTTCAAAACCGCGACAAATACAAAAAGTATTTGACCAGGTCACCAAAAAATTTGATGCCATTCATGCCTTGGTAAACAATGCGGGTATTGCCATTTTCAAACCTGCTCAGGATATAACTTTTGAAGACTGGAATGATGTGATGAACATCAATTTAGGAGGAACTTTTAACTGTAGTAAAATATTTTATCCAGCATTGTTAAAAGGGCAAGGCTCTATTGTCAATATAGCAAGTATCTCGGGAGTTCGTGCCAGTACTTTACGTATTGCTT
>JBEBDG010000182.1:0-4975 GCA_041157165.1 Bacteroidota bacterium | reverse complement strand
GGACTTTGGAAAAGACCAGAAAACATCGCTGAATTATGCCAAAGAGAGGTCACACATCCCCACCTCAACCAAATTAAAACCCCGCGACACACCATTACGGTTGACTTTCACTTGTTCATCAATCAGCTGAAAAAACACCTGCCTAAAAACTACGTTAGTAAATCACCCATGTAATGAAGGAAACGATTGTTTTTGTACACGGGATGTGTCACGGCGCTTGGTGTTGGGAAGAGCATTTTATTCCCTTTTTCGAGAAGCTGGGATATACTTGTGTTGCATTTAATCTTCCGGGACATGAGGTACAAGGAAGCACGCGGCGAATTTCGTATTCCTTAGGTGATTATGTGGAAGCTTTACACCGCGTGGTGGCCAATCTGGAAGCACCGCCCATCATCATTGGACATTCGATGGGTGGCATGATTCTGCAAAAATTCTTAAAAACAGGGTCTTGCAGAAAGGCTATTCTGCTGGCATCTGTTCCTCCGTCAGGTGTGTTATTCGCCAGCTTACGAGCGCTCTTTCGCTACCCTGGTTTAATTCCCTATTTGCTGCAATTCAACTTACTGGGCGGGTTCAAAAAATATCCTCAGTTGATGTTCAATGACCCAGATCTTTGTGTGCGTTATGCACCTTTAATGTGTGCTGAATCATTTTTGGCCTACCTCGGATTAATGCTTCCCTCTCATCATCGCACTACTGTCCCTCTTTTAGTGGTAGGTGGCTCAGCGGATGGATTGATCACCGTTCAGGAATTTGCTGACACAGCAAAACACTATAAAGCTCAACTCGAAATCATCGAAGGCGGGTCACATGATCTGATGCTAGATAAGGATTTTGAAAAAACGGCGGAGGTGATAAAAAGATGGATTTTAAATAGTGATCACTGAAAATCTGGCTACTATTTCAAGAATTTATTCAATGACCATATAAGCCTATTATAACTACCTAAGTCAATTGCTCTTTGTCCAGTCAGCATGGACGTATAATAAACTGCCATACCATATTTGTTTATTGGAGTTCCTACTTCACTTGATTTAAAACTCTTAAAATCATAACTAGGAAAATAATTTCGAATCTCAGGATGACTTGAATTTATCAGTAGATCACGAATAAATGAATTTTCGATTATTATAGCCTTGGGTGAAATCTGCTTCAAAGCAGAAAGAAAAATATCAAAACAAGCATTTGTAAATTCTTGATTTTGACTTAATAATTTTACAACTAATTTTTGAGATGTCTCACGAACGGGTAATAAATCAAGATGCTCGATTGTTACATTAAGCTGATCAGCAATATGATTGAATTTCTTAAAGTAAGAATAGTTTTGTCTAAAAACTTTATGAATATCCCCAAGTGTTTTAATATTAGAATTCACTGAATCCAAATCATAAAAAAGGGCTTCAAAATTAGACTTCTTCAAATTTGATAAATAGGCCGTAGAGTCATTTTTCATACAATTTATTTTAACGAAATGAAGTGATTTATCCGTATCGATAAACGAAGGGTTTACCCCTACAAACAAGATGTCACTCTTGCTTAATTCATCATAAATCATAGGGGCTCGTCCGAAAAAACAATCTGAGGAACTTTTCTCAAAAAGGTCTATTGTTTGTTTATTATGATTAACTGAAATCATGATTTTACAATTAAATATTTTAAAAAAATGCCTTAAGGCCATTAAATTAATTTACAATTTCATTCACAATATAATTCAGTAATTCCTCATATCTTCCCTTTAATAAAGGGCTGAGACCATGATCCAAGACAAGGTCATTGGATTCATTAATAGAAATTAATTCGCAATCTATCAAGTCAAAATCAACCTTCAGTTTCTGGTACATTTCTTGAGTTTTGCCTGAATTATTTTTGACCCAAAAAGTTATGCCACCCGTTTTTTTATTTGGATTAGCTGAATAAATTAGTTGTTGATTTCCTCTTCCCACTTTAGCGTCATTGTTGAAAGACGAACCTGTCTTAGCAAACGAAATCCTGAAATGCTCATTAGCAGCCATGAAATCATTTAATGGAGACCATAATTTTAAATAGTTATCGATACAAGATTTAGGCAATCCTTCCTCTTGCAGCTGAGAAATTTTAGTCTCTAACCCTGAATATACTGTCTTATTACCAATCTTTTGGACGGCAAATTTAGTCTCCATATTATCATCCACACTAGTAATCGAAGCAAATGCAATCGCATTTTCTAATTCCTCCTCTAAATTATCAGTGTACTTAGACCTAACTAAGTTCAAAAGTTCAATAACTGAGAATGCTCTAGATTTTAAATAAGAATCCATTTGACAAGCCCCCCAAACAACCTGCTCCCACTCTTCATCTAATAATTCCGTTTCGCCAAATTTTGTGATTTTCACTTTTACATCGTCAAGATCGATCCCAATCTTACTTGCAAATGCCCTATTCCATTCGCAAAAGTTATTTTTTTGCGTTATTAATCTAAAAATTTTTGGATACGAAATTTGAATTCCTAATAAGACAAAAAGCATAAAGTCATCTCCTTGAAGTTGATTTTCTTCTTTATCAATAGCCTTTAAATGATTAATTAAACTGAAGGAATTTAAATACCTTTTTAGGCTCCTAGGATTACTCCCAATACTTAACCTAACTGCTTTTGTGAATAATTCTTTATCAGAAATATTAATTTCTATTCCGAGCGAGTTGAACTTTTCTAACAGAAAATTCTCGATGTCATAAGTACCAGTGGGCATCGAAAAAGGGACTTGGATAATTTTATCAAAAAATGACCTGAATTCCCTTTCATTCTCTTCCGTTTTTGGGCCAAATTTACTCTCTAATCCTTTGACCACAACTTCATAGTCGATAGCTAATACAAAAATGCAATGTGGTATATCAAAAATATTTTTTAGCGCTTCTAATATTTCAACTGCATCACTGGGAGGAATTCGATCTAAATCATCCACAAAAAATACAACGCGGTCCAATGGAACTTTAGGGTCGTTGATTAATTCCGAAATGAGTGACGCAATTGTAGACTTTATTTCAGCAATTTCTATGGTGGATACAGTATTAGAATCCTGATTATCACCAAGAGCACTTTTAAAATCAACACCTATCTGATTAGACAGAATCTGATTGGTAATATTGCCCAAAAAACGAGTCGCCTTCTTAAACTTTTTTTCATTTTCATCCTTGAACGACCACAATCCTCTACTTCGACAAGTTTGCTCTAATTTTTCCATCATGGCTTTTAATACACCAGGAGTTGTTTCATTAGGCCCTCGAAACATACTATACTCCCAGGTATTCACCCAAGAGCAAGCAATGGATCGCTGATTAAAATCCTCGTATAACAAAGCCATTAATGACGTTTTGCCTGTTCCCCATTCTCCTTGCAATCCAATTGTTATGGGTGTATCACTGTTTGAAATAAAATTAGAAAGGGCGATACTATATTTTTCAACCTTCAGAAGATCATCTTCTTTCTTAGAAATTGCTCTATCAACAATATTTGACCTAATTTGACCCATTTGAGAATATTTTTAATTGAAATAGATTAGAATAAGACTAAAAACATAAAAAGCAGCTGTACTCGCCATACCAAGCTTAGTGCTAAATATCACGAAACCACTTTTTGTCCAAAAATCTCTTGGAGCCATAAAAAAAGTAGAGATCGACCAGGTTATCATAAAAGAGAATGAAGAGGCTACAAAAGCCAAGAGATAAATTATAATTTCCATGAAATTAGATTTATTTTTCAGCCCTTGCAGCTTCTCCCAAACTGATTTTGTTATCAATCAATTTCGTAGCAGTTTTGTCTTTTATCTGAACAGTTACTCCAAAAGTGGTCATAAACAATTGCTCAACAACTCCTACTTTCATACTAGCTCGTATTTTAAGTTCTTCATTACTCTTTGTAAGGATTGTATTTGAAGATCTGTTATTCAATGCCGCTAAAGTCAATGTTTCTTCAGCAATAATGTTGCCTTTGTAAAAAACTAAAGAAAGTCCAAAAGCTTCCTTAAAATCCTTAGATAATGTCTTCAATTTCTTGTTAGGCGAAATTGAAAAATCAGCTTTCTCGAAATGATCTTTGATTGAATCGAATAGTCCCATTTAATTGAAATGTTTTTAGTTATTTTCTCTTTTTTAGTCTTTCCTTTTCGCGTTTAATTGCCTCCGCATGCCGTTGACGCTCCTTTTTGTGTGCTTCTGCGATTCTTTTTCGCTCTAAGGCCTGACGCTCACGCTCGCGTTTATTTGCCTCAGCAATTTTTTTTCTTTCTGCTGATTGCCTTTCTCTTTCTTTCTTTTTAGCTTCAGCAATGCGCTTCTTTTCAGCAGTTTGTCGTTCACGTTCCCGCTTTCTTTTTTCAATATCAGAACTCATAGTTTCTAAATTAGATTATACTTTACCTGCTTGATTTAATGTCATTGAATTATCTGCTAATTTGGTATCATCAGAATTGGAAATCTGTACTGTGATTCCAAAAGTCTCTTGAAAATACCTTTCCACATTTTCAACTCTGCTTTTCGGACCCAATTCAAGTGTGCCTCCAGCATTATCAATTTTAGAGAGTTCAGATATTTTCTTTGCGTCATCCGCAATTTTAGCTCCATTGTAAATACGAATTGAACAATCAAATTCTTTTTTAAATTGAGCCTTAATACTCTTCACTGAGCTTGATTTAATTACTTTAATACTAGCCATGTTTTTATGTTTAAAGGTTAAAATGATATACCTCCAAATCAACGAGATTAATTTAAAAACCAACTTGTCCAAATGAGCCCAAATCAGTCCAAATGTGTTCAAATGCTTTATAAGATTTAAAAACAATTGATTCGCTAATGGACATCTAATAATATGTTTTTATCAATTAAATTCCCGACCTTGCCTCCCTAAACCCCCAACACCATGGCCAAAGGCATGAATTCCCAAAAGGCGGCAAAGAAAGAACCCGCTAAAACTCCGAAGGAGAAAAAAGAAGAAAAGAGAGAA
>JBEBDG010000181.1:0-5024 GCA_041157165.1 Bacteroidota bacterium | reverse complement strand
AAATCTTCTTATGCTTTATTGAATTTAATTACCTATTTCACTGCAGGTGTTCAAGAAGTAAGAGCATGGACTATTCAAAAAGGATGGAAAGCACCACAGGCTGCAGGGGTAATACATACTGATTTCGAAAGAGGTTTTATACGTGCAGAGGTAATAAAGTTTTTAGATTATCAAACCTATAAATCAGAACTTGCATGTAAGGAAGCAGGTAAAATGTCGGTCGAAGGAAAAGATTATCTAGTAGTTGATGGTGATATCATGCATTTCAGATTTAATGTTTAAGGAAATTTAACTAGTTGGTATCCTATTAAGGAATCATAACGAGTACCAGGTTGTTGAAAATATATCATCACCTCGTACTCGTTTTCAGTTTGTGAGAAATTCCCTTCCAAGAATTCATTTGTATCTGCATTTCCTCCAAATTTATAGTTATAAATTCCTTGTTTTAGTAAAACTTCTTTTTCATACATTCCATTTTCTTGATTATAAGTCATTAGGAGTTTATGCGACCCCATCAAATTACTAAATCCACCTTCTATATAAACAATTCCATCTTTTATTTCTCTCGATTTTAATTGAAAAAGGCATTTTACATAATCTGCATAAAGTGAATTGGATGGGTTTTCATAATTTCCTATAATAAAACTACCATTTATATCATTTCTGTTGGTGTATGAAAAATAACCTTGGGGGCTCTCAGGGTAACAAACGATATGAGTTATTTCATCTTGTTGATTCAAAATATTAACAAAACTTAATTTTTGTTGAGCACTTCTTAGATCTATTAATCGATATTCATTACCACCAGCAATTAATCCGTCTACACTAAAAAATTGATAAAGAAATTTCTTATCTTGAACGTTATGAATAGGTCTAGGAAGTCGCGGAAGTAGATTTATATTCCCATTCATTTTTCGAATGATAACTTTTAAATTACTTTCATCATTGATGATTAATTCCTCCTTATAGGAAAATCCTAATTGTACGGATTGATGAGATTTTCTGAATTCATTTTGATTAGCAAAATTTATTTTTGCGCCTATGGTTGTAAAATTTTCTAAAACTGAATACCTAATGGCAAAAACTGAATCTTGCTTATTTCTATTTGCATAAAGAAGAGCTACATAATTTCCTGCTATTTTTCCTTTGGGTAAATTTACTTGATAATGATTATATGGTACTTTGGTTCCATAAGAAGTTGTAAATTCTCGTATCGGTTGATCATTAAAATCAACTAAATATTCAATTTCATTCAAATTAGATGGTTTCCATTGATTATCGCAATGGATAATTCTCAAAAAATAATTTTTATAATTTAAATCTAAATCGTCAAAATTTAAGTACCAATTAGATTGCTGTTCAATTGATATGACAGGATTTTGTTTAATTATTTCATTTGATTGATTAGTTGAAATAAATACAGTATGAATACCCTTGTGTTTTTCAAAAATTTTTGATTTGATTTGTCCTACTGCAAAAAAATCAGTTGAGCAAATAAATGAAATAATTAGCGATATTAGGAGAGAAGTTCTTCCCATTGTTCGGTTAAAGTTTGAATTTCTTGATTAATTTCTATCAATACTTTTTCTTTGGAATTTAAAAGAGAAATTTCTCCGTTTTGAGCAATTTCAGCCATTTGATTTTCTAATACCTCTTTTTGATTTTCTAATTCTACAATTTTCAATTCTAATGATTGAATTAGTTTTTCATTTGTTGGCTGAATAGTTTTTTCAATTTTGGTTTCTACTTTTTTTGTTTTATTTTCTACAGGTTGAATTCCTGATTCTTTTTCTTTTGTAGCATACCATTCTTCATATTCATCAAAAGATCCAGGATATTCTTTAATCTCATAATCTTCAATGTACCAAATTTTATTAGCAATATGACTGACAAAATACCTATCGTGAGAAACCACAATGTATGAACCTTCGTATTGTTGCAAAGCTTGTATTAAAATATTAACCGACTGCATGTCCAAATGGTTTGTTGGTTCATCCAGTAATAAAAAATTTGCTTCTGAAATCAATACTTTGGCTAAGGCAACTCTTGATTTTTCACCTCCAGAAAGCACTTTAATTTTTTTAAATACCTCTTCTCCGGAAAACAAAAAACAACCTAGAATACTTCTTAATTCCATTTCGGTTTTATTAGTGCCGGTTTCTTTTAGTTCATCTAATAAAGTGTTATCGACATTTAAACTTTCTAATTGGTGTTGTGCATAAAATGATTCAATTACATTATGTCCAATCCTTCGATCACCATTTATTTTTTCAGTACCAGATATAATCCGAAGTAAAGTGGATTTACCTTTTCCATTTGCTCCAATCAATGCAATTTTATCACCTCGATTTATTGTTGCGGAGGTGTTTTTTAAGATTATTTTTTCACCAAAAGATTTGGATATATGCTCTAAAAATAAAATAAATCGACCTGGTTGGGTACCAAAATTAAATTTAAAATTCACTTTTGCTTTTTCATCAATTACATCTTCAATGAGGTCTAAACGGTCTAAGGCTTTTACACGAGATTGAACTTGTCTTGATTTTGAAGCTTTGGCTTTAAAGCGCTCAATAAATCTTTCAGTCTGTCTTATTTGTGCTTGTTGGTTTTCAAAAGCTCCTTTTTGAATTTCATTTCGAAGGGCTTTTTCTTCCATATAATAGCTATAATTTCCAGGATATAAGGTAATTTTTTGACCAGATACTTCAGCAATATGATCAATTGTTCGGTCTAAAAAATACCGATCATGCGAAACAACTACGATGGCACCTTCGTAATTTTGTATGTATTTTTCAACCCATTCAATTGAAGGTAAATCTAAATGGTTGGTTGGTTCATCTAGAAGGAGAAGTGCTGGTTTTTGTAATAACAATTTAGCTAAAATTACTCTCATCCTCCAACCACCTGAAAATTGTCTCAATGGTTTATTAAGATCTTCAGTATTAAATCCTAAACCTTCAAGTATTTCCTCGGTTTTGGATTGAATGGTATACCCATCTAAGTTTTCAAATTCTTCTTGGTATTTAGCCAATTCATCTATATCTGATTCTTCATAATTAGTTTCCATTTTATGAATTACCTCATCTATTTTTTTTTGAAGTTCCAACTGCCTTCCAAATGCCTGCATGGCCACTTGTAAGATACTATCATCCGTTTGATAGGATAGGAGGTCCTGATTTAAAAAACCAATAGAACAATCACTGGCCTTTGAAATTGTACCGCCATCGGGTGAATATTCTCCTGAAATCAGTCGCAATAAAGTTGATTTACCTGTACCATTGGCCCCAATTAAACCAATTTTATTTTTAGGTTTGATATGTAGATTGGCACCTTCGTAAAGAGCTCTGCTACCGAAGTAGAAATTTAAATTTGAAATGGATAACATTTTGCAAATTTAATCAAAAATGATTTCTTGACCCAATTCCTCCAAGATTTGGACAATTAATTAATTCTTGAAATCCATTAAAATTTATTTTTGTTTTGTGATATCCTAGTGATTTTGATAATGCAAGTGTTCGGTTATTATCACCCATAGAAAATTCAATATCATCCATGCTTACTTCACAAGGATGTTCATACCCCATTGCATGTGTTATTTCTGTAATTTCTTTCACGAGTGTATAATGATATCGAAAAAACCGTTCACTTTTTAAAGTAACATCAATACCAGCTTGTAACCATTTACTTGAAGTAGCAATACCAGTTGGGCAATGATTTGTATGGCATTTTTGCGCTTGTATACAACCTAGCGACATCATCGCTTCTCTTGCGATATTTATGGAATCAGCACCCATTGCAAAGGCCATTAATGCTTTTTCTGGGAAGCCAAGTTTTCCAGATGCAATAAAAAATAGCTTGTCTGCTAAATCTTCTCTTTGGAAAATTTGATATACTTTGGCAAATGCAAAAGTAAATGGCATGGAAACATGGTCTGCGAATGCATGAGGGGCAGCACCTGTTCCACCTTCTCCACCATCTATCGTAATAAAATCAGGTCCTTTACCTGATTTTTGCATATACTTTGCCAATTCTTCCCATTGCTCTAACTTACCAATTGCTGATTTTATTCCAACAGGTAAACCAGTTGCATCTGCAATTTTCTCAATAAAATCAACCATTTCTGGAATCGTTGAAAATTGTGAATGAAAGGCAGGTGAAAATGCATCCTTTCCAACCTCTAGTCCTCTAATCGCCGCGATTTCTGCATTAACTTTATTTCCTGGGAGCATTCCACCTTTTCCAGGTTTTGCTCCTTGTGATAATTTAACCTCAATTGCCCTCAGTTGAGGTAATCGGTTTACTTTTTCTAATAGTTTTTCTATGGAAAAGCTTCCATCTAAATTTCTTACACCAAAATAGGCCGTTCCGATATTTAAAACGATATCGGCTCCAAATTCATGATATGGTGAGATGGAACCTTCTCCGGTGTTATGATAACAGCCAGCTAATAAAGCACCTTTATTTAAAGATTCAATTGCTTTGGCAGACAAGGAACCATAACTCATTCCAGATATATTAATAATTGAATGTGGCCTAAATGGTCTTTTCCTTTTATGATAGGATCCAATAATTTTCGCAGCAGGAATAATACCTGGATTAATTTTTGAAAAATGGTTTTTGGGAGGATTAAAACCCATCATTGCGTTTTTAATAAAGATATAGCCTGGAGAATTGAAATCCTGGTCACTTCCAAATCCCTGTAAATTATTTTCATTTTTTGAAGAAGCATAAATCCAAGATCTTTCTTGTCGGTTAAATGGTAATTCTTCCCGGTTGTTAGCTACAATGTATTGCCTTAATTCTGGCCCAATTTTTTCAATCCAGTAGCGAATATGTCCAACAAGTGGATAGTTGTGTGTAATGGTATGGGATTTTTGAATGAAAATATCACGTATTGCAATGAACAAAATAATGAAACTTAACCAGAACCAATAGGATTCAAATAGATTTGTTGAAAACATGATTTTTATAGTTTTGTTGATGATTAATAAAATACAAACGTAAAAAGTATGTTATAAATTTTA
>JBEBDG010000180.1:0-5050 GCA_041157165.1 Bacteroidota bacterium | reverse complement strand
AAGGTTAAAAGTTAAAAGTTGAAAGTTGAAAGTGAGGCTTAAGTCTCACTTTTTTTTTATTCTATATTCACATAAATTGCAATAAATATTAAATAAGAATCAACTTTCAACTCTCAACTTTCAACTCTCAACTTTCAACTCCCAACTTCATGCTCCACCAATCACAACCTCTATTTCTTCGTTCAAAATTTATCAGTTTAGATAGCCGACAAATTAATGAACCAAAAGAAACTGCGTTTTTTGCAGTAAGAGGGGTTCACCATGATGGACACCAGTATATTGAACAATTATATAAAAGAGGTGTTTCTGAGTTTATTGTTGAAAAAGACTCTTGGAGGGGTTATTTAGCACAAAAGGCTGAAAAATGGGTTGGAGTCGATATATACATCGTTGATAATTGCATTGAATCGCTCCAAATGATAGCTAAAAAGCACCGAAAGCAATTCAAAATACCCATTATTGGAATTACCGGTTCAAATGGTAAAACAACAATTAAAGAATGGCTGGGCCAAATCTTATCCAGTAAATACAAAGTTGTAAAAAACCCAAAAAGCTATAATTCACAAATTGGAGTACCACTCTCAGTTTGGAATATAAAAAAGGATCATGATTTAGGGATTTTTGAAGCTGGAATTTCTAAACCGAATGAAATGAACAATTTGGAAAGAATTCTGACTCCAGAATGGGGAATACTAACCAATTTAGGTGAAGCACATGGTCAAAATTTCACAAGCGATTTTGAAAAATTAAGGGAAAAATTACAGCTATTTGTCCACTCCAAAAAACTGATATTTAGAGATAAAAATGGTTTAAAAAATCAAGTAAAAGAAATTTTATCAATCCTCAATCCAAACATTGAATTAATTTTTTGGAATTCTGAAGATTCAGAAAATGGAATCTATGTCCATCGTAAAATGGAAAAAAATGCTTGTCATTTACGTTTCAAAAAACAAGCTCAAACGGAATGTTTTTTAGAAATAACCATTCCATTTACAGATGAGGCATCCATTGAAAATTGTTGTCATGCTGCCATTTTAGCCTATTTTCTAGGACTTTCTCAACTTCAAATACAACAACAATTTAAATTGATTAAGTCTGTTTCTATGCGCTTAGAACTTAAAGAAGGCTTACGAAACAACCAATTAATTGATGATTCCTACAATAATGATTTAGATGGAATTCGTTTGGCATTGCCATTATTGATGAATTCACATAAAAAAAATAAAGTTTTTATATTATCTGATGTACTAGAGGCCAGCAGCAGCGATAGTGAATTATATCAAGAAATTGGGAAAGAAATAAAAAAATACTCAATAAATTCACTCATCGGAGTTGGAGAAAGTCTTTATAAACACCAAGACTTTTTCAATTTTGAAAAAGTCTTTAGAAACACAGAAGATTTATTACAATCAACAATTCTAAATCAATTAACTGAATCAGCCATATTAATCAAAGGGGCTCGAAAATTTAATTTTGAACGTATTACTAATTTACTTGAAAAAAAATCACATTGCACCCAACTAGAAATCAATTTAAATGCCATACAACATAATTTAAGGTATTATAAAGAAAGTATAGGGCACGAAACTAAATTAATGGGAATGGTTAAAGCATTTGCCTATGGTGCTGGAGCTACTGAAATAGCTAATATTTTACAAAACCAAGGAATTGATTATTTAACCGTTGCCTATACAGATGAAGGTGTAGAATTGAGAAAAAATGGGATATATACACCCATTATGGTAATGAACCCACAAATTAATGAATTCGATGTATTAACCGAATATGGTTTAGAACCAGAAATTTATAATTTCAGCCTATTAAAAGCAATCGATGAATATTCAACCTCAACCGGAAAAAATATTAAAATTCATTTAAAATTGGATACTGGGATGAAAAGATTGGGGTTCGATTTTGAACAAATTGATGAATTATGCCATCTATTAATACAAATGCCTCAAATATGGATTGTTAGCATTATGAGTCATTTAGTGGCATCAGATAGCATAAGACACTATAATTTTACTGAAAAACAAATAAAATTATTCCAAAAAGCGGGTAAAATAATCAGCAATGCAATTGGTTATTCACCAATTATGCATATAGCAAATTCAGCGGCTATACAAAACCATCCAAAATCAAGATTTGATATGGTACGTCTCGGAATCAGTTTATATGGAATAAGCTATAATGAAAAAGAAAAACTAGCATTAGAACCCGCATTAAAATTAAAAACATATATTTCTCAAATCAAAAACATTAAAAAGAACGAAACAATTGGTTACAGTAGAAGAGGGAAATTAAAAGGGGAAGGTAAAATAGCAACTTTGGCATTGGGTTATGCAGATGGTTATTCCAGAAAACTTGGAATGGGTAAAGGCATATTTGAAATCAATGGTGTTTTATGTCCGACTGTTGGATCCATTTGTATGGATATGTGCATGGTTGATATAAGTCATTTAAAAGAGGTAAATGAAGGAGATGAAGCAATTGCATTTGGCGGAAAAATACAAATTTCAGAACTAGCAAAATCAGCAGAAACAATTGCCTATGAAATCATGACAAACATCAGCGAGAGAGTAAAAAGAGTATATGTGAGAGAGTAACTAAAATTATGAATTGTGAGGCGTTAGGGATGAGGGATTAGTGGTAAGGGATTAGGAGTAAGGGATGAGGGATGAAGGATGAGGTGGAAAGTTATGAATTGTAAGCCAGGGCAAATTGTTCTGGCTTTTTTATTGTCCAAAATACACCTTCAACTTTCAAACTTACACCTTGTACCCTACAAAATATATAATTATCTTTTATGCTAATTATATTTTATATAATTATCAATTTAACTAATTATTTATATTAATTAATTGTTTGTTTTGCTAAATAAATATTTAGTGTCATTAAAAACAGATTTGAAACATGAAAAACAAATTTCACTTTCAACTTTCCACTTTCAACTATTTTTTCATATATTAGCTAAATAGATAAATAATTATGTCTATTGAACTAATTACAAAAGCTATTGGTGATGAATCCAGGAAAAAGATACTTGACCTACTCACTGTAGGTGAGCTTCCTGCATCTTCCATCTTTGATCAATTTGATTACGCCGCTCCTACTATTTCCAGGCATTTGAGTGTCTTGAAAGAGGCAGGATTAGTGCATACAAGAAGAGATGGCGTATTTATTTATTATAGCTTAAATAAGGAAACTTTTAAGCTATTGGATGAATGGCTTGAACAATTTGTACCAGTGAAAGTAAAGGTAAAAACAGAAAAATCTGATCGCTCCTCTACCCCAAAAATACCAAAGAAAGAAAACACTTTTGATAAGTTTCAAAGTGAGTTCTAATATTAGAAAAATACAATCTTATGCAACGATTTGTTTTCATCATTCGTGGACCAGTAAAAGGGATTTCAAAGGACGAAATACTTGCATCGGAACAGGAACTTGAAAAAATAAGAGAATGGTTAAAGGCTTTGAAAACTACTTATCAAGATATGTTGTTTCAAAAACTTGGCAGTCAACAAGAGGTCCTATCAGAAAGTGGTCTGATTGAAAATAAAATTTCGAACCTAATTGATGGAGGAGAAATTAGTCAGATACTGACATTAATTTTACCAAATTTTGAGGAAGCACAAAAAATTGCTCAATCCTTCCCTTTTCCGAACAGTTTTTACTCACTTGAACTCCGAGAGCTCATTTAAGCTAAAAAAGGGGCTTAAATCAAAGATTTGAGCCCCTTTTTAGGTCAATCGCTGAGAATCGATTATTTCGAATCCTTCTACAGGTTTATCTCACCTACCATATTCTCAGGGCGAACCCATTGGTCAAATTCCTCTGCAGTCAAATACCCTAAGGCGATGGCGGTTTCTTTTAAAGTAGATCCGTTCTTATGAGCCGTTTGAGCAATTTCCGCTGCTTTATAGTAACCAATTTTAGTATTCAGGGCAGTCACTAACATCAATGAATTATTAACATGCTTAGTGATGTTGTCGTACAATGGCTCAATTCCCACTGCACATTTATCATTAAAGGCCACGCAAACATCACCTATCAAACGTGCTGAATGTAAGAAATTATAAATCATTACCGGTTTGAATACATTTAATTCAAAATGACCATTTGCTCCACCTATGTTAATTGCCACATCATTACCCAAAACTTGTGCAGCAACCATCGTCATGGCCTCACATTGGGTTGGATTCACCTTACCTGGCATTATAGAAGATCCTGGCTCATTATCGGGAATAAAGATTTCACCAATTCCTGAACGCGGACCTGAGGAAAGCATACGAATGTCATTACCAATTTTCATTAAACTTACAGCAACAGTTTTTAAAGCACCGTGTGCCTCTACAATAGCATCATGAGCTGCAAGAGCCTCAAATTTATTATCAGCCGTTACAAAAGGTAAGCCTGTTAATTTGGCAATATGTTTAGCAACATTGGCTGCATATCCGTTTGGAGTATTGATACCCGTGCCTACTGCAGTACCACCTAATGCCAACTCTGAAAGATGTTCAAGTGTATTGTTTATTGCTTTTAAGCCATGATCCAATTGAGAAACATAACCCGAAAATTCTTGTCCTAATGTCAATGGAGTGGCATCCATGAAGTGAGTTCTACCAATTTTCACTACATTTTTGAATGCTTTAGCCTTTTCTGCAAGTGTATTCCGTAATTTAGTAATTCCAGGAATAGTTGTTTCCATCAAGATTTGATAGGCTGCAATGTGCATTGCAGTAGGAAACGTATCATTTGATGACTGCGATTTATTGACATCATCGTTTGGATGAACAAACTTTGTCTCATCTAATAAATTACCACCATTTAATACATGAGCTCTGTAGGCAATCACCTCATTACAATTCATATTTGATTGAGTACCCGATCCCGTTTGCCAAACAACTAATGGAAATTGATCGGTAAGACCACCCGCCAAAATTTCATCACAAACCTTTGCAATTAAATCCTTTTTACTTTCATCCAAAACCCCTGCTTCAAAATTAGTTATTGCTGCTGCTTTTTTTAAGTAGGCAAAGGCTCTAATAAT
>JBEBDG010000179.1:0-5103 GCA_041157165.1 Bacteroidota bacterium | reverse complement strand
CTACAGATTACACTTATTGTGGAAATCCAGATACCGGAGCTGGGTATCAGGTAAAATTCACTTTGAATAATATAGTTGACAATGGTTTTTCTTATCAATTACCAGATGGTTCAGGATTTAGAGCTGTGGGCAATAATTCTGTTTTATTTGTCAATGATGGTGAGGTTCAAGAAGGTCAATATGATTTTAAGGTTAGGTATTTAGATTATTACAATTCAACTACAAACTTGTTGGAAAGCAATGACTTTACCAGTGTTTTAAAGAGCAATACAGTTATTAAGAAAACAGGTAGCCCAGTTTCCAATTTTGGAATTACAAGAGGTTTATTGTTGGATGTGAATAACAATAGAGGTTTAGCTTCTGCTAAAGTTTGTTTAACGGATCAAGTAAAATTGTATTGGGATCGTTGGGATGATTATTTTAACAATCCTAACTACAGCAATAATTATGATTTTGTTTGGAAAAAAGATAATGCCGGTAATTTTGCTACCATCGGCCAAAACTCAAATAATTTAGGTATTGCCAATTCAGATATTTCTGGAAGGTATCGTTTAGAATTTGTACCTAAAGGGAATAGCTCAGGTTGTCCAATCACTGGATTTGGTTCGGCAGATTTTGCCTTAGCATCTATCGTTGTCCCTGCTCCTAGTATAGTAGGTGCTTCTCAAGTATGTCCGGATGGTTCAATCGTTTTATCAGTTGACAAAACAACCACTATGTCTGACTTTAATTGGACAAATGAAAGTAATTCTTCTATCAGTAGTTCAGAATTGTTGACAGTAACAGCGGCAGGTACCTATTCAATTACTTACAAGGATAGCAAATTTTCAAATTCTTTAAGTCAAGCTTGTCCTTCACCTAAGGTTTCGCAGGCCGTTGCAAGTTTCAGCAAACCTGTTGCACCAAGCATCACGTCAAATGGTAAAAATAAATATTGTGATTATTTAACTATCTCTGATGTTTTAACTGCATCCGTTAATTGGGATGTTAAAGAATGGTCTTGGACTACCACTGCCACTCCGGGTACATCAAATGCGAATTCCTATAATGCAAAAGGATTTGGTACATATGCTGTTTCTTATACTGATGTGAATGGTTGCGTTTCAGAAAAATCTACCAATTTTGTAATTGATCCAATTGCTCGTCCGGCTACACCAAGCATTAAGTTGACGGGTAATGCATTCAATTGTAAGAGAGATGACTCTGGAAATGCAATTGCAGTTAAATTTGATTTAACGAGCTCTCCATTGGCCAAAGGAACTATCCAATGGTATAATGGTTCGACTCTTGTACAAAATAGTAGTGCGGCATCATTGGGGAACATTACTAGTAATTCGAAGGTTTATGTGACACAAACAGATGAAAGTACTTCATGTGTTTCTTTGAAATCAAATGAAGTTTCAGTTAACTTCCAAGAGAATCCAACCTTTGCAAGTGCATCAATCACCAAGGCAGCTTACACGTTAACTGCAAATAACCTGACAGATAACAATTTAACGTTAGGAGAATTTGTTTGGAAGGTTGGTACTTCAAGCCAAAACAATATTGCTGGAACTCAGAAAGTTATTGGTTCAAATGCTAGCGAGTATTCTGTGGCAAGATATGCTTCCTATACATTAAATGGTAATACCATTAAATGTTTGTCTTCAGCAGTTAAATATGCTTATGTGCCAGATACAGAGTTTTCAGGTGTAATCGTTTATCCAAATCCGGCTACTACTAATTTGACAATAGATGCATTAGCTGATTTATGGCCAACGTCTAGTACCAACACATTGTCTGTTTATGACCTAACTGGGAGACTGGTATTCACCAAAGCAATTACCTCTTTCCCTATTACCTTTAACAGTTTAGCATTGAGTAATGGAATTTATGTTTTACATCTTACTTCTACGAATGGAAATTCGTTCCAAACTAAGTTAGTTGTAAATAAATAAGATTTTAGAAATCAAAATAGAAAGGACACATTTTCATGTGTCCTTTTTTTATGGAATTCGTTCCCAAATCATTGGGAGAACTAAACCAATTATTATCAAAATAATTGCATAGTTTACATATTTTCGATTAATGCTTAAAAATTTCTCAATTGTCGTTAGAGAAATCATCAGAAAGCTTACCACTATTAATTGAGCAATTTCTACGCCTAAATTAAAACCAATTAATGGTATCAAGATAGATTGCTCCTTTCCCAACAAAGTTTGTAGATAATTTGAAAATCCCAGTCCATGGATGAGTCCAAAAAAAGCGATAAATACAAATTTGAGTCCTATCGTATTGTATTCTTTTTGTTTTAAATAACTGATTGTTGAAATGAGGATAGTCACTGGAATTAAAAATTCAATCCATTGAGGATTTATTTGAATGATTTTAAAGGTTGCTAATGCGAGCGTAATCGAGTGTCCAAAAGTAAAAGCAGAAACCCAATAAAGTGCTTTTTTAATTTCATGACTTTGTATCCCAATGACAAAAGAAAGTATAAATAATAGGTGATCGATGGCTGCAACATTGAGGATGTGGCCCATACCTAATTGTAGATATGTATAAAATTGATTCATAGACAAAAAAAATGGCTGCTTAAAAAGCAGCCAAATTTAAACAAATATTTTTAGGTTAAAAATCCTCATCTAAGGAGAAAGACATCGATTCTTTATCGGCCATGACTCCGGACTTCTGGTATTCTGCAACTCTTTTTTCGAAGAAATTGGTTTTACCTTGCAATGAAATCAATTCCATAAAATCAAATGGATTGCTTGCATTGTAATGTTTATTACAGCCCAAAGAGATCAATAAACGGTCTGCAACGAATTCAATGTATTGACACATTAACTCGGCATTCATACCAATTAAAGATACAGGTAAGGCATCAGTAACGAATTCTTTTTCAATTTCTACTGCGTTCAAAATAATCTCATATATTTTCTCTTGAGAAATTTTATTCTTGATATGGTCTGAGTATAATAAACAAGCAAAATCACAATGTAAACCTTCATCACGAGAAATTAATTCGTTTGAAAAAGTTAAGCCCGGCATAAGGCCTCTTTTCTTAAGCCAGAAAATAGAGCAGAATGATCCAGAGAAGAAAATACCTTCAACTGCTGCAAAAGCAATCAAACGCTCAACAAAATTATCGCTTTCAATCCATGTCAATGCCCAATTAGCTTTCTTTTTTACACATTCAATCGTTTCAATGGCACGAAGTAGGCGGTCTTTCTCAACTGGATCCTTGATATAAGTGTCAATTAATAATGAATAAGTTTCTGAGTGGATGTTTTCCATCATTACCTGGAAACCGTAAAAACATTTTGCTTCGGCATATTGTACTTCTTTCAAAAAGTTATTGGCTAAATTTTCATTTACAATTCCATCTGAAGCAGCAAAGAAAGCCAAAACATGAGAAATGAAATGACGTTCTCCATCATTCATTTTTTTCCAGTCAGTTAAATCTTGCTGTAGGTCGATTTCTTCTGCTGTCCAAAATGATGCTTCAGCCTTTTTATAAAATTGCCAAATATCATCATGTTTGATTGGAAAAAGCACAAATCGGTTCGGGTCTTCTATTAAAAGAGGTTCTGAAAAAGTTGATGTTGACATAATTGGATTCTCTGTAAAATGATAGCTTAAATATCTAAAAAAAAACTGAAATTTCCGATTTTGAAATCAAAATACTCATGAATATTTTCAAATTATAATGCTTCAATAACTTGATAAATTTTTGTTAGTTCTTGATTTGAAATAATGTATGGGGGAAGGAGATAAATAGTGTTACCCAATGGTCTAAGTAAAACACCATTTGCTAAACAGGTTTCATATATATAATCTCTTTTAGAGTTCAAATAACCTGTTTTTTCATTAGTCGCAAATTCAAAAGCTAAGATGGTTCCTTTAACACGGATGTTTTTGAATTGATGATTATGTTCCTGTTTTTCTTTCCATTGAAGATGAGACTGCTCGATATTTTGGATGTTTTGCCAATAATTTTCTTGTTCTAATAAATCTAAACTGGCATTTGCTGCCGCGCATGTGATTGGATTGCCAGTAAAGGAGTGACTGTGGAAAAAAGTTTTGAGTCGATCGTCCGATAGGAATTGCTCAAAAATTTTATTGGAGCAGGCTGTAATGCCCATGGCCATCATGCCACCTGTTAAACCTTTTGATAAACAAATGATATCTGGTTTGTTGTCTAAATAATCCAAAGCAAACCATTTGCCTAATCTGCCGAAACCTGTCATGATTTCATCTGCAATACAGAATACCTGGTGTGATTTTGCTTGTTGAATGATTTGGTCCAAAAGTTTTTCAGAATATATTTTCATGCCACCTGCTCCTTGCACAATTGGTTCAAAAATGAAAGCTGCATAGCTTTCAGCGTCTTTCATTTTTTCTTCAAAAGCTTGCAAACACCTTAATTCATCACACGGAGAAGGCAAAAATTCTACCTCAAAAAGCATTTCTTGGAAGGGTTCATTGAATGCACTTGGTGCACCAAGACTCATAGCGCCAAAGGTGTCGCCATGATATGCATCTTCAAATGCAAGAATTTTCTTTTTTTGAAATATTCCTTGGTTGTGAAAATATTGCAAGGCCATTTTTATGGCGACTTCTACCGCTGTGCTACCATTATCAGAATAAAAAATTTTCTCAAATTGATTAGGTAATTTATTTAGTATTCGTTCGGCAAGTTCAATGGCTGGGGCATGGGTGAAACCTGCAAAAATAACTTGCTCCAATTGCAAGGCTTGCTCATAAATTTTTTGCGCCATGTATTCGTTTCCATGTCCATGGATAGAAACCCACCAAGAAGATATTGCGTCAATTATTTCTCGACCATTCTCGTCAATTAATACACATCCTTTTGCTGATTGAATTGCGATTGATTTGGGTTCGATATGATGTTGCGTAAATGGATGCCAAATAACTGCCTGATCTCTTTTACTTAACGGGCCAAACGACAGATTCTGCATACTTTTTAATAATTTCTTTGTTGATGATTTCTTCTTGATTTACACGACAAAGTACGGGTAATTTAGTGTAATTTTCAATAAATTTTTCACCAGATGAGTTTGGTTTGCCATTAATAATTATCCCAAGTATTTCAATTTGATG